>CAITQY010000327.1 GCA_903894655.1 uncultured Gemmatimonadota bacterium | reverse complement strand
GCTCGCCGCGGTAACGTCGTGAGCACGTTGGGTTCGCAGCCCTATGGGCCCGAGACGGCCGCCGTGCGCCGATTTCTCGTGCGCCTCGCCGGACTCGGTGCCACCGATCGCGCGGCCGTCGTAGCGCGCTACGAGACCATCGCCGCGACCCGTGCCTACGAGGCTGCCGATGCGCGCTTGGGGGAAGTGATCACCCGAAGTGGCCGAGAGGAGGCCCGTGATGCGCTCAGCGGCCCGCTCCTGCAGTTGGTGAAGCGACCCACGCCGGATGTGTCACCGGCATCGGATGCCGAGGCCGAGATCGCACTCGAGCCCATCGCCGAGCCGGCGCTGGCTGCGCTGCTGGCGCTGATGGTGCGCGACCTGCTGGACGACGCGACCGTGCAGCTGCTCACCGACGCCTTCGCCGACACGATCCCTCCGGGCTGAACAACCCGGGGCGATCGCCGCCTTATGAGACGGTGTCGGCGCGCGGTTCGGCGGCCAAGGTGAAGCGCGGGATGATGGCTTCGAACGACGAGCCATCGTCGCGCACGAAGCGATACGCGCCCTCCATCCATCCCAGCGGCGCCTTGAGCACGCAGAACGAGCGGTACTCGTGCACCTGACCAGGGAGCAGATGCGGCTGTTCGCCGACGACGCCTTCCCCTTCCACCACCGTATCCCCCACCGACTCATCGTGAATCAGCCAGCGACGCGTACGCAGCTGCGACGCCTGTTCACCGACGTTCTCGATGCGGATATGGTACGCGAACACGAACTGGCCCAGCATGGGGTTCGAGCGGTCGCGCAGATACGACGGGCGCACCGTAATGCGAATGCCCGAGGTCATGCGGTAGTAGAACGGAATGGGATCAGGGTGCATCGGAACGGCCTCGAGCAGGGGTCGACGACGAACCGGACACACCGGTGCGCGTCGGGAACGTAACGGTGACGGGGGAACTCTCGGTACCCACGCGATTGAGCGACACCACCGACAGCGCGGTCGGGGAGGTGCCCTTCGGCATGGCCCACGACGTGGTCGATCCCGACACCACCATCGTAATCCACGCGGTGTCGGTGCGCAGCCGGATGACATACTGCCACGGGACAGCCGTACCCGCGGTACGCAGCAGCAAGCGCGTGCCCGTCGCGGTCTCGGCGAGACGCACGAGGGGGAGCGGCGGCGCGGCCGCCTTGAGCCACGGCGTGGCCGGGACCAGCGCTGGCGCGGCGTAGGGGCCGACCAACAGTGTGTCGTTCATGCCGGCTTGATTGGCCAGAAACGATCTCATGCTGAAGTGCACGTTCCCGGTGGCTCCCTCCTGCCCACGCGTGACGCGGATCTGCTCCACCAGTTCGCTCACCGAAAACGCGCCGGAGCCCACGCCACCGGCGCGCGACGTGACAGTGCCGGGCCACATGTGCCGCCCCAGCACGTTCTCGCCCACCCACCACTCGAGCAAGGCCGGATACGCCTGCTCGCGCCTGGTGGTCGGCCAGTACAGCTGCGGCGTGAAGTAGTCCACCCATCCCTCGCGCAACCACTTCCGCGCGTCAGCGTGCAGCTTCTCGTACGCATCGAACCCGCGCACCTGCGCCGGAAAGCCGGGACGCCAGATACCAAACGGGCTGATGCCGAAACGCACCCACGGTTTGACCTCGTGAATCCCAGTGTGCAGCTCCTGCACCAGAAGATCGACGTTGCGTCGACGCCAATCGGGGCGCTTGAGCGTGCCCCCCTCGTTGCGGTAACGCTTGAAACTGCGATCGTCGGGGAAGCTGATGGCGCGGCCGCGCTTGTCGTTCTCCGGATACGGATAGAAGTAATCGTCGAGGTGAATGCCATCGACGTCGTATCGCTTCACCACATCGAGCACGACGCGCAACGTGCGCGCGCGTACCGCCGGCTCACCCGGATCCATCCAGAGATAGCCCCCGTACTTTTTGACGAGCTTGGGCGACGTGTTGGCAATGTGCGTCTTCGACAGCGGCGACTTGGCGTCGGTGTGTCGGGCCCGATACGGATTGAACCACGCGTGCAGTTCGAGGTGGCGCGCGTGCGCTTCCTTGATGGCAAACGCCAGGGGATCCCAGTACGGCACGGGCGCGCGCCCTTGGGCGCCAGTGAGATATTCGGACCACGGTTCGAGCTTGGACGCGTACAACGCGTCGGCCGCCGGACGGATCTGGAAGAGCACTGCGTTCAGCTTGAGCGCCGCCGCACGATCGAGGAGTGCGATGAGCTCCGCCTGCTGTTCGGCGGTGGAGAGCGTGCGCTTGGAGGGCCAGTCGATGTTGGCCACCGACGCCACCCACACGCCGCGGAATTCGCGCACCAGCGGCGGCGCCTCGGCGCTGGCCACCGGGAGCACACGGGCGGGGGCCGGTTTCGCCGCCTTCGCCGCCGGC
>CAITQY010000326.1 GCA_903894655.1 uncultured Gemmatimonadota bacterium | reverse complement strand
GCCGATGCACTGCGCATCGGCGGCCTTCTTCGTTCCCGTTACGGCCAACCGCCAGAGCTTACCGGCCCGAGACGCCGTGACCGATCTCGACGGCCTTGAAGCCTGACTCGCCCCAGCCGATCACGAACACGCTGAATCCCTGCTTCATGCGCATTTCGATGTCGGCGGCACCAGCCGGATAGCCGCAGGGCACGTTGAATTCCTTGCAGGCCGCCAGCACCGACTGGATCGCCGCTTCCCACGCCTTCTCGTCGAACGTGCGCTTGCCGGCCGCGTCGGTGGTGCTGAACACGCCGCGGAGGGTACCGGCGCCCGGGAAGAGCACGCCAACACCCTTCACCGCGGCGATCTCACGGATCTTGGCCAGTCCGGCCTTGCTCTCCACGATCGTGAAGTTGTAGAGCTCGCCCTTGGGGTTGAGCGGCCACAGGTCGGCCTTGGCCTTGTACTCGGCCGCCGTCATCCCCCACATGGCGGGCGCATCGCCCACGTCGTCGGAGCGCGTGCCGCCGTTGCTCTTAAAGCGCATGGCGGCCAGTCCCTGCTCGAGCTCTTCCGCGCTGTCGACATCGACGAACACCACGCCTGCCACGCCGTGGTTGAGCTGCTGTCCAATGCGCTTGACGGCGAGGGCAGGATCGGGCGAGATGTCGTGGGTCTTCACGTAGATCGGGTGCGTGAAGCGCGGCGACTTGCCTTTCTGCAAAGAGCCCTGATCGACCATGCTTTTCGAGAAGGCGGCGAATTGGGGCAAGGCGGCATCGAAGTCGCCTTCCATGCTGCCGTCAAAGATGTAGTGGTTTCGCTTGTAGCTCAGGGCTTCGGTGGCGAGCTGCGCCGGCGACTTGATGGAGTCGGGATGAGGAGCAGGCTGGCCGGGGCGGGCGCGGCGGTTGGCGGGGCCATACAGACCGAACACTGGCTGCTTTTTGGCAATCAGGTCGATCACGGGATTCAGGCGCGTCTGAGCGTGCAGGGGGGAGACAGCGCTCAGAGAGACGGCCACAGCAGCGGCCGATAGCATCCAGCAGGGGCGCACGGAGAGTCCTCCAGGTGGGAAAGGGGCAGGGATGCCCCTAGGGTACGGCGTATATGACCCCGAACGAAATTGAGGGCAAGAGTGTTGAATATCGCAGCACTCTCCACTCTGTGCGCGTAGCTTAAGTAGCCGTTTACGTTGCCATATCCTGTCCGTTTCCGCCTGAGCCTGGAGTTCCGAGGATGAAATCCTTGGTTGCTGCTTCGGTTGGTGGCCTGTCGCTCCTCGCTGTCGCGATCATAGACCGACCTGATCCCGCTGCGACCCCGACGCTGACATCGCCGCTCGCCACGTCCGCTTCATTTACCGCCCCGCTGTCGGATCCGCCCGAGCGGCCCGCTGCGCCGGTGCGGCGTGGTCTCGGGCATCCGGTGCTGTCGTCTGCCCCGTCCGTGATCGCCCCGTCGGCGCTGACCGACGTGGTGAAGAAGACCTGCGCCGGTTGTCACAGTGAGCAGCGCAAACAGGGCAACCTGTCGCTGCAGGGCTTCGACATGGCGAGCATCAATGGCAGCCCGGAACTCGCCGAGAAGATGATCGGCAAGCTGCGCGCCGGTATGATGCCGCCGCCGGGTCGTCCGAAGCCGGGTGGCGACACGCTCGACGTGCTCGCCGGTACCCTCGAACGGATGATGGATGCGCGTTACGCGCTCAATCCGAATCCGGGCACGCGCACCTTCCAGCGGCTGAATCGCGCCGAGTATGAGCGGTCCGTGAAGGATCTCCTAGGCGTCGACATCAAGGCGGAGTCATGGCTGCCGCTCGATACCAAGAGCGCCAACTTCGACAACATCGCCGATGTGCAAATGCCGTCGGCCACGCTCCTCGATTCCTACCTCGACGCGGCCAGCGAAATCAGCCGCTTGGCGGTGGGCGACCCGAAGGCGAGCGTCTCCACGTCGAGCTACAAGATTGCCCGCTTGGCGTCGCAGGTCGATCCGGTGGAAGGCGCACCGGCGGGCACGCGCGGTGGCACGTCGGTAACGCACACGTTCCCCGCCGACGGCGAGTACGTGTTCACGATCACGCTGCATGCGATTCCCACGGGCCAGCTGTTCGGCTCCGCCGCGCCCTTCGATGAGAAGATCGAGATCTCGGTGAACGGCGAGCGGATGGCGGTGCTCGAGGTTGACCGCGGCATGTCGCAGGCCGACCCGAACGGCATGGAGATCCGCACCAAGCCGATCTCGGTGCGCGCCGGTCCGCAGCGCATCACGGCCGCGTTCATCCGCACCTTCGAAGGTCCGGTGAACGACAACATCGCGCCGATCGGTCACAGCATCGCCGACACGCAGATCGGTTCGCAGGCCGGTATCACCACGCAGTCGCACGTGCAGATGTTTGCGGTCACGGGGCCGTTCAATCCGACCGGTGTGTCGGACACGCCGAGCCGTCGTCGCATTTTCAGCTGCCGGCCGCTGGCGCCGTCGGAGGCGCGTCCGTGCGCCGAGAAGATCATGACGCGCTTGGGTGCGCAAGCGTACCGTCGCCCGTTGGCGCCGAACGATCTGAAAGGACTGCTCACGTTCTATGACGCTGGTGCCAAAGAGGGCGGCTTCGAACTCGGTATTCGCACCGCGCTCGAAGCGTTGATGGCCAGCCCGCACTTCATCTTCCGCGTGGAAGAGATGCCGGCGCTGTCGAAGCCGGGTTCACGCGTGGCTGTGAATGGCCTCGACCTGGCGTCACGCCTCTCGTTTTTCCTGTGGGGCGCACCGCCCGACTCGCAGTTGGTGTCGTTGGGCCGTCGCGGCCTTCTCACCGACACCACAGTGCTCGTGGCGCAGACCAAGCGTATGCTCGCCGACCGGCGCAGCAGCGCCCTCTCCACGCGCTTTGCGGCGCAGTGGCTGCGGTTGTCGGACATCGAGAAGGTGCATCCCGATGCGCTGCAGTATCCCGATTTCCGCGAGCAGCTGGCGACAGACATGGTGCAGGAAACCGAGCTGTTCTTCGACAACCTGGTGCGCGAGAACCGGAGCTTCCTCGATCTCTACACGGCCAATTGGACGTACGTGAACGAGGATCTCGCAAAGCATTATGGGATCCCGGGGGTCGTTGGGACCGACTTCCGTCGCGTGGCGTATCCGGCCAACTCCGGCCGGGTCGGCATCTTCGGTCACGGCAGCGTGCTCACCCTGACGTCGCATGCGAATCGCACGTCGCCGGTGTTGCGTGGCAAGTGGGTGATGGAAGTGCTCATGGGGACGCCGCCCCCCGCACCGCCGCCGAACGTCCCTGACTTGGAGAAGACGGGTGACAGCAAGGAAGGCCGTATGCTCACCACGCGCGAGCGGATGGAAGAGCATCGGGCCAACCCGAGTTGCCGGTCGTGTCACGTGTTCATCGATCCCATCGGCCTGGCCATGGACAACTTCGATGTGAACGGACAGTGGCGTATCCGTGAGAATGGCACACCGCTCGACACCCGTGGCGACTTCTACGACGGCACGAAGATCACCAACGCGCTCGAACTGCAGAAGGCGCTGCTGAAGCGGCCTACGCCGCTGGTGCGCAACTTTACGCAGAACCTGATGGCGTATGCCTTGGGTCGTCGTGTGGAGTACTACGATCATCCCGCCGTCCGAAAGATCGAAGCACAGGTGAAGGCCAACAATTACCGCATGCAGGACTTCATTGTCGGGGTCGTGAAGAGCGACGCGTTCCGACTGAAGAAAGTGATGGAGCAGGCTGACTCGGGGACGAAGGGCGCGTCGGCGCCCGGCGTTCGCTGATCATTCGTAGCACGCATTCGCCAACGATTAGCACCCCCGTTCACGATACCGGAGACGCCACACCATGTATTTTCTCAGCGGCAAGGCGATGCCCCGCCGGCAGTTCCTGCAGAACCTCAGTGCCACGATCGCGTTGCCGTATCTGGACGCGATGATTCCGACCGGACGTGGCTCGCGCATTCTGGCCAACAAGGCGCCGCGCCTCGTGGCGATCGAGATGGTGCACGGGGCCGCCGGTTGTAATGAGCTCGGCTCGAAACTCAACCTCTGGTCGCCCGCGGCGGCCGGCAAGCAGTTCGACCTCGCGCCCACCGCGATGTCGTCGCTCGAGCAGTATCGCGACTACCTCACGATCATCAGCAACACCGATGTGCGCGAAGCGGAACCCTCGTCGCCGAACGAAATCGGCGGTGACCACTTCCGGTCCAGCGCCACGTTCCTCACGCAGGCGCACGCCAAGCAGACGGAAGGCTCGGATGTGAAAGTCGGCACGTCGCTCGATCAGTTGTATGCGAAGCGCTTCGGTCAGGACACGCCGATTCCTTCCATGCAGCTGTGCATCGAGAACGTGGACCAGGCCGGCGGTTGCGCCTATGGCTATGCCTGTGTGTACACTGACTCCATCAGCTGGTCGTCGCCCACCGAGCCGCTGCCCGTCATTCGCGATCCGCGGGTGGCGTTCGAGAAGCTGTTCGGTGTTGGTGGTACCAGCGCCGAGCGCGCTGAACGTCGCCGCACGCGTCGCAGCATTCTCGACTTCGTGTCGGGGGAGATGTCGTCGCTGAAGGTGAACCTGGGTCCCGACGACCGCTATCGCCTCGACAAATACCTTGAAGACATTCGCGAAGTCGAGCGCCGCATTCAGCGCGTGGAAGCGCGCAACCAGAGCGGCGATCCGCGCGAGCTGCCGGAAGCGCCGGCGGGCGTGCCCGATTCGTTCGCCGAGCATGTCAAGCTGATGTTCGACATTCAGGCGCTGGCGTTCGCGGCCGATATCACGCGCGTGTTCTCGTTCAAGATGGGTCGCGACGGCTCCAGCCGTACGTACCCGGAGAGCGGCACCGACAAGCCGTTCCACCCGGCGTCGCACCATGGTGGTACTGAGCGCGGCGTGAAGGACTTCAACATGATCAACAAGTATCACGTCTCGATGCTGCCGTATTTCCTGGACAAGCTGAAGGGCATTCAGGAGAGCGACGGCAACATGCTCGACAAGACGATGATCATCTACGGCTCGCCGATGGGTGACTCGAACCTGCACAACCATCGCCGCTGCCCGCTCATCCTGCTGGGTAAGGCCGAAGGCCAGCTCGCCGGCAACCTGCACATCAAGGCGCCGGACGGCACGCCGATGGCGAACGCGATGCTCAGCATGATGCACACGCTTGGCCTGAACGATCAGACGAAGTTCGGTGACGCCACGGGTGCCCTCAACCTGAATTCCTATGCCTAAGTTCGGATCTCCGTTCAGATCGACGACGGCGTATCGGTTGGCGGTGATCGCGTCGGTGTTCGGTGCCTCGTTGGCACTGGGCGCGGCGCGGGCGCCGGCCGACGAGTCGCCGGTGGCCGACGCCGTCATGCGCGGCGACAGCTCGCGCGTGCGGCAGCTGATCAAGCAGGGCCTCGATGTGAACGCGGCGCAGCCGGATGGCATGACGGCGCTGCATTGGGCGGCGCAGCGTGGTGACGCCGGCGGTGCGCAGATGCTGATGTACGCGGGGGCGCGCGTTGATGCCGTCACGCGCAACGGCAACTACACCCCGTTGCATCTGGCGGCGCGGAATGGCCGCTCGGCCGCCGTGAAGGCATTGCTGGCGGCCGGCGCCGACGTGAACGCGGTGACGACCACGGGCGCGG
>CAITQY010000325.1 GCA_903894655.1 uncultured Gemmatimonadota bacterium | reverse complement strand
GGGCGCCGGCGTGATTCTCACACGCGGCACGCCGGTGTACGATCTGGTCAAGGAGACCGTGCATCGTGCCACCGCCGGCGCTCCGCTGATCATTCCCGAAGGAGCTGTGGTTGTGCCGGGCGCCCGGCGGGTCACCTCCGCGTTCGGTGAGGCGCAGGGCATTTCCCTGCAGACGCCGGTCATCGTGAAGTACCGGGACGACAAGACTGATGCCGCGACGGCGCTCGAGGCATGGTTGCGGTGAGTAGCTCCCGCTCGCCATTGGTTGTGCGCGGTGTCATTCGCGCGCCCGGTGACAAGTCGATCAGCCATCGGTCGCTGATCTTTGCCGCCATGGCGAGTGGCCCCACCCGTATCCGCGATATCCTCGTGTCCGCCGACGTGCAGGCCACGGCGGGCGCGCTGCGGGCCATGGGGGCCGAGATTCCGCCGTTGAGCGACGACTTCAGCGTAAACGGACGCGGCGTCGCATCGTTGCATTCACCGGCGTTGGCGCTCGACTGCGGCAATAGCGGTACAACGACGCGATTGATCGCCGGACTCGTGGCCGGTCTTGCGGGGTGTGTGGCGCGCTTCGAGGGCGACGCGAGCCTCAGTCGGCGGCCGATGCGACGCATCGCCGCACCGCTGACGCATATGGGCGCTCGTATCGACTTCGAAGGTCCCGAGGGGCATGACGGATTGCCGATGCGCGTGCACGGAATGCCGCTCTCGGCGGTCACCGTCGTGAATACGCACGCCAGCGCGCAGGTGAAGGGGGCGGTGATGCTGGCCGGATTGGCGTCCGGGGCGGGTGTGACCGTGCAGGAGCCGGAGCGCTCCCGTGATCACAGCGAGCGCATGCTGAAGGCGCGCGGCGTGCAGCTGAGCGTGTCCGATGATGGCGTGGTGCTCCTGCCGGCGCAGACGTTGAAGGCCGTCGATGTCGTCGTCCCATCCGATCCGTCGTCGGCGGCGTTTTTTGCCGCGCTCGCCGCCTTCGCCGACGAGGGCGAACTGCGCCTCGAGAACGTGTGCCTCAATCCCACGCGCACCGGTGCCTTCGACGTGCTGCGGCGCATGGGGGTGCGTATCGACGTCGAGGATCAGCGCACCATTGGCGGCGAAGCCATCGGCACGCTGGTCGTCTTTCCCGCCTCACTGCAGGCGACGTCGATCGGCGGCGCGGAGATTCCCCGGTGCATCGATGAGCTGCCGATGATCGCGTGTGTCGCGGCGCGTGCCGTCGGCGAAACGCGCATCACCGACGCCGGTGAGCTGCGGGTGAAGGAGAGTGATCGCATCCGTGCCGTCGTCGACAACCTGCGGCTCCTCGGCGTGGATGCCGAGGAGCTTCCCGACGGCATGCGCATCATCGGGTCACAGGCGTCGTTGGCCGGACAGGTTGTCACACATGGTGATCATCGCCTGGCTATGGCTTTCGGCATTCTTGGCGCGGTTCCGGGCAATCGCATTGCGATCGACGATCCGGGCTGTGTGTCGGTCTCGTATCCCACATTTTGGCGTGATCTCTCGCAGGCCATCGGTTCGGCCACGGAGAGCGCCGTCGTCGAGCCGGTTATTGCGAGTGGCGCGCCGCCGCTGGTCATCGCCATCGATGGACCGGCGGCGAGCGGCAAGAGCTCGACGGCCCAGTGGGTCGCGCAGCTCCTCAACGTGCATCACGTCGATTCCGGCGCCTTTTACCGCGCGATTACGCTTTTGGCCCTCGGCACGGGCGTCGCTCCTGAACAGTGGACGCCGGATGCGGTAATGGCGCACGCGCACCGCGTCACCTGGCGTCTGACCGAACGGTCGGTGCTACCCCTGGTGGACGGCATCGTGCAGGACGAGGCCATGCGCGACGCGCCGGTCACC
This sequence comes from uncultured Gemmatimonadota bacterium, assembly GCA_903894655.1. GTDB lineage: Bacteria > Gemmatimonadota > Gemmatimonadetes > Gemmatimonadales > Gemmatimonadaceae > Gemmatimonas. The sequence continues at coordinate 3,424 of CAITQY010000325.1, read as the reverse complement.
CGCCAGGTGTCGCGGGTGGCACAGATGGGGGCCGTTCGACACTGGGTGAACGATCAGGTCCGGGCAGCCGGTGCTGCCACGGATATTGTCGTGGATGGTCGGGATATCGGCACGGCCGTCTTCCCGACCGCGGCGCTCAAGGTGTTTCTGATCGCTGATCCATGGGAGCGCGCACGGCGTCGACTCATCCAGAGGCTTGGACACCGGCCGAACGACGCCGAGATCGCCGAGGAAACCGAGGCGCTGGTGGCCCGGGACGCGCTCGACGCGGCTCAGAGCGCTCCGGCGCGGGATGCCATCACGATCGATACCACGTCGGTAACGCAGGAAGAGCAGGTGGAGCGAATCGTGGCGCTGGCCAAGGCCACCCGGGACCGTCTGCGCGGGCGCTGAGCGCCGGAGCGGCATGGGAACGGACCGGGGCACCCATTGCCGGAGGGGCTTGATCCCTCTACGTTTCTGGGTTCCGGCTGTTTATCCGTTCCACCCTCCTCTCGGCGCGGCGAGTGCAGTTCCGCGATTCGGAGATACCCACACGTATGAGCACTGAACTGAGCCCCGAGCTCGCCGCCGAGCTGGACGCCGCACTCAACGCGGACATGGACGAGCTCGACACAGAGCCGGCGCACAATAAGCTCACGCCGCGCGAGAAGCGCGACTTGCAGAAGAGCCAGCTCCGCCCCCTCGCCAACCGTCGCCCGGAACTCTACGAAGAAGACGAGTTCTCGTCCGACGAGTACGAGCGGATGCTGGAGCTGTACAACGGCACGCTGGCGTCGATCGAAGAAGGTGAGATCGTCAAGGCGCACGTTCTTGAGATTCGCGAGAACTTGGTCGTCCTGGATATCGGCTTCAAGTCCGAAGGGACGATCCCGCTCGAAGAGTTCAAGGACATGCCCGACCTCAAGGTCGGCGACGAAGTCGAAGTGCTCCTCGAGCACCTCGAGGACCAGGAAGGCTCTGTCGTCCTGTCCAAGAAGAAGGCCGACTTTATGCGCGTGTGGGAGCGCATCCGCGTGGCCTACGAAAGCGACATGCCGGTCGAGGGCACGCTCGTCAAGAAGATCAAGGGTGGCGTGGTCGTCGACCTCATGGGCGTCGACGCATTCCTGCCGGGTTCGCAGATCGCGCTCCGTCGCGTGCCGAACATCGACGAGCTGCTCGGACACAAGTACGAGTTCAAGATCATCAAGCTCAACAAGCGTCGCCGCAACATCGTGGTGTCGCGTCGTGTGATCCTCGAGCAGGAACGTGCCGGCAAGCGCGAGAAGCTCATGAAGGAGCTCTCCAAGGATCAGGTGCGGAAGGGCGTCGTCAAGAACATCACGGACTTCGGTGCATTCATCGATCTCGGTGGCGTGGACGGCCTGCTGCACATCACCGACATGTCGTGGGGCCGTATCTCGCATCCGAGCGAGATGGTCCAGATCGGCATGGAGCTCGAGATCAAGGTCCTGGATATCGATTGGGAGCGCGAGCGCATCTCGCTCGGCCTCAAGCAGCTCCAGAGCTATCCGTGGAAGGACGTGGCGGCCAAGTACCCGGTCGGCACCCGCGTGAACGGCAAGGTTGTGTCGATCACGAACTACGGCGCGTTCATTGAGCTCGAGCCCGGCATCGAAGGCCTCGTCCATATCTCCGAAATGAGCTGGACGCGCAACGTTCGCCACCCGTCGAAGATCGTGTCGATCGGCGAAGCGATCGAGGCGGTGGTGCTCAAGGTCGACGAGACCGAAGAGAAGATTTCACTGGGTATGAAGCAGACCGAGCAGGATCCGTGGGTGATCCTGCCGCTCAAGTACCCGGTCGGCACGCGTATCAACGGCAAGGTCCGCAACCTGACCTCGTTCGGCGCCTTCGTCGAAATCGAGCCTGGCATCGACGGCCTCATTCACATCTCCGATATGTCCTGGACCAAGCGCGTCCAGCACCCGTCGGAAGTCGTGAAGAAGGGCGATGCGGTGGACGTGGTCATCCTCAATATCGACAGCGAAAACAAGCGTATCTCGCTCGGCCTCAAGCAGGCCGAGGAAGATCCGTGGCTTCGCATCGGTGAGACCTATCCGGTCGGCACCGAGCTCCCGGGTAAGGTGGTCCGCCTGATGGACAAGGGCGTGGTCGTCGATCTCGGCAGCGACATCGAGGGCTTTGTCCCGGTGAGCCAGCTCAACCCCGAAGGCACGGTTACCAACCCGGCCGACTTCGCGTGGGAAACGATGAACCTGGTGATGCGCGTGTTGGAGGTGGATCCGATCCACCGCCGCATCGTGCTGGCCGTGACGTCGGTCCCGGAAGAGCAGCCGCCCAAGCCGGCCGAGCCGAGCAAGGTGCATAGCTCCGAAGACGAGATCGGGCTGTAAGCCGCATGCGGTGAGTAGAACGACAAAGGCCTCGGCAGAAATGCCGGGGCCTTTGCGTTTGTGTACGACGCCGAGCTGCTGAATGCAGAAAGCCCCGCCAATTAGCGGGGCTTTCCAGTTCTACTGAAACCAGCGCACCGCGATCACGCGCGGCGGTTACGGCGACGTGCGAATCCAAAGATGCCCATCAGGCCGGAAGTCATGAGGATCACCGACGACGGCTCGGGAACGTTGACCGAGGATGGCGCAACGATCGGGGCTCCGTCCTGCTCGCAGATGTTGTAACCGTCATCCGTGCATCCGATCATACCGGTGAGCATCATGCTCTCACCGCGACTGATGTTGCTTACATCGAAGGTTTTGATGCGGAAATAACGGTTGATACCGCCGGTGTAGTCGATTTGAGCGAACGAGACGGGGGAAAAGAACTCGAGGTCGAGATCGGATGTGCTGCTAGCGATCGTCTCGTCACCTTTAAAATCGGCCTGGGCAGTGTACGGATTCGGGGTGGCGCTGGTCGGGGAGGAGAACATCACCGTTAGGCGGAACCGCAGCTTGCCGCCAAAGTTGCCAGTGGAATTTTCCGACAGCGAGAACATACCGAGATAATCGCTGAGGGTGTTGAGCTGGAAATCAACACCCGGTGTCGCGTCCACGCTGAATGAACCGCCTGTGAAGGTCAATCCTTCGTAGCTGTCTCCAAGGAGGCAAGCGTTGCTGTTGATTCCTTGCTTGTAGAAGCAGCCGGTCGTCGTCCCCACGATCGTGACCTGGCCCTGTGCCGGCGCTGTCATGGCTGCGGCAGCGACCAGTGCACCGAAAACCAAATTCATCTTCTTCATATGTTGTTTGCGTTTGGCGCTTGAGTTGGACAGTGAATCAGTTCAGGCACACACCTTCGCAAACGGTGTGCCACCACACCGTGTCACGCACCGGATGACGTATCGCGTTGAATCACAAGTGTTTACCGTGGTGATCTGGCGGCCCTCGTTCACCACGACCGGCAGTCCTCGACGGTCTTGGTGCAACGATGCAACGCACTGTGTGGTCGTTTTGCGATAGTC
>CAITQY010000324.1 GCA_903894655.1 uncultured Gemmatimonadota bacterium | reverse complement strand
CCGTCGACGATTACCGATCCTGACGGCAAGGAGATCGAGATCTCCGAGATCGGCGGTCTCCACATCATCGGATCCGAGCGTCACGAATCACGTCGCATCGATCGTCAGCTGCGCGGTCGGTCCGGACGTCAGGGTGATCCCGGTGCGTCGCAGTTCTTCCTGTCGCTCGAAGATGACCTCATGCGTCTCTTTGGGTCCGATCGGATCGCCAAGCTCATGGATCGCATGGGCGCCCAGGACGGCGAGGTGCTCACGCACCCGCTCATCACGCGCTCCATCGAGCAGGCACAGAAGCGGGTCGAGCTCCAGAACTTCCAGTCGCGCAAGCGGCTGCTCGAGTACGACGATGTGATGAACCAGCAGCGCGAGGTGATCTACTCGTTGCGCGCGTTCGCACTCGAAGGTGGCGAGGAGCTCAAGGGCGAAGCGCTCAAGATGATCGATCGTGGCGTGCAGCGTCGGGTGGAGCAGGCGCTGGCGACATTCGACAAGCAGGAAGATTGGGACTTCGAGTACGTGCAGCAGGATCTGCTGATGCACTACATGCTTCAGGTCCCGGCCTTTGCCGAGGGCGCGCGTCCCGCGTCGGTTGAGGAGGCGCAGGCAATTGCCCTCGAGGCCGGGCGTGCGGCGTTCGATCAGAAGCTCGACAGCTTGAACGCGGTTACCGACGAGAGTGGACAGGGCTTCGCCGATCGATTGCTGTCGCTCGTCACGCTCAACGTGATCGACGAGAAGTGGAAGGATCACCTCTACGATCTCGATCAGCTGCGCGCGTCGATTCACTATCGGTCGTGGGGCCAGAAGGACCCGCTCGTCGAGTACAAGCAGGATGCGTACACGATGTTCGAAGACCTGATGCACGACCTCGCGAACACCTTCACCGAACGCTTCCTCAAGGCCCAGCTGGTCTTCGAGCCGTCACCGATGGAGAGCTTCGAGCCGGCGCCTACGATGGCCGAGTTCCCGCGTCAGGAGGGGCGTCCCACGAAGCGCTTCAACGCGCTCGGTATTCTCGAGGACATTCCGCCTGAGGAGCTCGAACTCGTCGATGCCAACCACGGGGAACTCGACGCGGATGGCGAGGACGCGGATCAGACCGGCGCGGCGGAGGCGGCTCGGCCAATCATGCGTGGCACGCCTGCAGTGGTCGGCGCCGGACCGGTGCGGTCGCTTCAAGTGGGCGGAGGAGCATTGCCGCCGGGGTGGGAATCCACGCCGCGGAACAACGCCTGTCCGTGTGGCTCGGGGAAGAAGTTCAAAAAGTGCCACGGGGTTAATCTCTAGGCGCAATGCGCCGGGGTGGATCATCGAAACGCAGCCGCTGACGGGCGGCTGACGATGGCCCCGCATCGTGGGGCAACCCACGAGCGGGCCCGACCCGGCGCGACAGAGCGGAGAAGGTGAAGGGGGTCGCGTCGGGTTCGCCCCTGGGGGCATCTGGTCAGTCTCGGCCACCGGTAAGGGGGGAGTGGAACTGGAACCGGGGATGACAGGTATATTGTCATTGTCCTCCTTCCGAGATCGCCTCCAATGCGTCTGAGGTTTGTTTGCGGCCTATTGGCCGTGCTCGCTCCTACGCTGCCGCTATCGGCGCAGTCCGCTGGCGGTGACGGCTATTTGTTCTCGCCGCCACACGCGACGTTTGCGCTCCGCGGCGGTTATTCCCGGGCGAGTGCCTCCAGCGACCTGTTCTCGTTCGTCACCGAGCGGCTGACGGTCGATCGTGGTCAATTCAGCGGACTCGCCCTCGCAGGAGATGTCGCGTTCCGTGTGCATTCACGCGTGGATCTG
>CAITQY010000323.1 GCA_903894655.1 uncultured Gemmatimonadota bacterium | reverse complement strand
GACCGGTGCACGCTGCGCATTGAACGCCGTACGCTGCCCGGCGAGAATGGCGATCAGGCGCTGGCCGATATCCGCGCCCTGTGCGATGCCCTCACCGCCTCTCGGCCGGGCTTTCATGCCGATATCTCGCTGGTGTGCGCACAGCCTCCACTCGATCTCGCGAGCGAGGCCCCGCTGATCGCCTCGATGCGCGCGGCCTGTACGGCGGCAGGCGTTGCGCCAACGATTGCGGGCTTGTCGTGCTGGACCGATGCCGCGCTATTCGCCGAGGCGGGCATACCGGCGCTCTGCTTCGGGCCGGGAGATATCTCGCGCGCGCATTCGGCCACGGAGTGGGTGGAAATAGCGGACCTCGAGCGCGCGACGGCGATTCTGGAAGCGGTGTGCGCCGGGTGGGGGCGGTAGCGGATCGCGCTTGGTGGTGGGACCCAGTACCCATCACCCACCACCTGAAGCCCACCGCCACCCTGCCGCCCTTGTAGCTTGCACGGACTTATGCACCTCTCCGTCCTCCAGTACGACAAACTCGAGCGCGCCATTACCGATGGCACTCGCCTTCAGCTGTATCGCCGCGGTACCGAGTTCCTCGTGATTCCCGAGCGGCTCCGTCTGCAGAACGGGCGCGAGCTGATCGTGGCGCGTCATCCGAGTACCGGGAGCCTGCTCGAGATTTACATCGATGAACTGGACGGCATGGAGATCGTGAAGTGAGCGCGCAGTATCCACTAGTCGCGGTGTTCGCCGACGAATCCTGTCTCGGCAATGGCAAGAGTGGCGATACCCCCGGTGGGTTGGGCGCGTTGATCGAGTTCCGGCGGGCCGACGGGGCGGTGCAACGCTTCGATCTCTGGGCGTCGGAACCGGATACCACGAACAACCGGATGGCGCTGCGGTCGGTGATCGACAGCTATCAGGCGATGTCGCGGAAGGGGAATCCGCTGTCGGTGCTGTTCACGACCGATTCGCGCTACATCGTGGACGGGATGACGTCATGGGTGCGCGGGTGGATGGCGCGGGGTTGGAAGCGCGCCCAAGGGCCGGTCGAAAACGTGGAGCTCTGGCAGGCGGCGGTCGAAGCCGTGGCAATGCACGAGACCCAGTGGGCGTGGGTGAAGGGGCACGCCGGCCATCCGCAGAACGAGTACGCCAATCACCTGGCCACACGGGCGGCCGCGGTGCAGGACGGATCGGATGGCCTCGTCGCGTCGTCGTTCGAGGAGTGGTGGGCCGCACAGCCGGTCCGGGCCAACACGAAGCGGGCCCCAATGTCACCGTTCCCCGCGCCGGACGCTTTTGTCCCTGCTCCCGCGTTACCCGGGGCCAAGACTGCGCGTCGGATAACGTAAGGACTCCGGCGCACGAGTGCCGGTCCAACTCCGGACGCTCATGTTCAAGTATCTGGTCATCCTCGCGGTCGGCGTAGCCATGGGATACGGCTATGGCTGGAAGGACGCGCAAGCAAACGAAAAGAACGTGGCCGAGCGAGTCCTTGACCGCATCGGTGGCGAGACGCGTGCGCGCATGGGAAACGACATCGATGCGCGTTTTCAGGCCGCGGACAGCAAGTGAGCGTCGTGTCCCGCTCGCTGGACGATCTTGATCGTCTCGCCTTCCGCCTTTCGCGCACCGTGCGCACGCAGTACCCGCATCTCCTTGCGCAGGGCTTCACGCTCACCGATCTCGAGGAGCGGCTGCTGCCGTTCCGCGAAGCGCGCCGTGAAATGGCGGACGGCGGTGCCGACGCCTTCGAACGCGCCCTGCTCCGACTGATCGCGGGCGAGCGCGGCTACCTCAAGACCGCGTCCGAGCTGCAGACCGCCTGCACGCAGGCCCTCGCGTCGCCGTCGCCGTCGATGTCGTTGGTGCGAGCGTGGGCCACCACCTCGCTGACACTGGCCAAGGAGGCCACCACGGTTGGCACGGAGCGATTGGCGACCCCTGCGGCAGCCGAAATCGGTGAGCATACGGGTGAGGTTAAGGCGGAGCCCAAGCCGTGCGGCTGTCGCTACTGCGGCAATCAGCTGCCGGACCACCGCCCCATGACGTTCTGCCCGCACTGCGGCATGGACATGACCAAGCGCCAGTGTCCGGCCTGCAGCACCGAGCTCGACGTGAACTGGCGTTTCTGCGTGACCTGCGGGCGCAGCGCCGATGTTCCCGAGCTCACCACACCGATCCGACGCGCCGGCTAGTTCCGCCTCGTTCGATGAATCCTGTCGCTGACGTGAGGTGTATACTCGTGTATGCCTCACGTTTTGTCTGTCCGATTCTTGGTGCATCATGCGCTCCGTGCCGCGGCGGCGTTCGCCCTGTGCGCGGCGTGCGCGTCGGCAATCCCCGTCGGGGCGCCGATGGGAGGGCCGGCAGG
>CAITQY010000322.1 GCA_903894655.1 uncultured Gemmatimonadota bacterium | reverse complement strand
TGCGCAGCGTGGGATACGCCGTGAACAACACCTGGAAGCCGTGGTCGAACGCGAGGCCGTCGCGGGTCGTGGTGCGCACCCGTCCGCCGACCTCCGGCGCGGCCTCGAGCACGACCACCTGACGGCCGGCGCGCTGGAGTTCGATGGCGCACACCAAGCCGGCCACACCGGCACCGACGACAATGATGGGATCCGTCATGGTGCAGAATACTGCAGCGCGACGGGCCGGTGGTGTATCCCCACCAACGGAAAAAGCCCGGTCTCCTGCTGGAGACCGGGCTGCGGAGCGACCGACGCCTAGAACTTCACGCCGAAGGTGATGGGCAGATACCCCGTGCTGTTCGGGTCTGAGAAGACATTGACGTACTTCGCCTCCAGGAACGTCGCGAATCCCGACAGCTTAAAAGTCAGCCCAGCCCCCACCTGCAGGCCGACATCGGTGCTGCTGCCGTCCGACCCGGAGGCCTTGCCGCTGTAGACGCCGAGCCCACCCACGAGATACGGCATCATGCTGCTGCTCCCCGACGTCAGGTCGACCATGGCATTGGCCACAAAGCCAAGACTGCGGAACGATTCGTCGGACAACGACGAACCCTTCTTGTACGAGAACTGATCGAAGCTCACGTCGCCGCGAAAGCGTACCGACGTGAGCGCAGCGGGGGCGAAAAACACGTGACCGGCAACGGAGTATCCCGCATCGACGGCATCGGCGAGGTCACCCGTCGGCACCGAGACGCCTCCGCTGACCCCGACCGTGAGCGGCTTGGCCTCCGACTGCGCATGCACGATGGTCGGGGACACGACCACAGCGGCCATCAACAGACATTGCGTAAAGCGATTCATGGGCTTCTCCAGAAAGTGTGCGGGTCGCGGCACGCGTCAGGGCGCCGGCAACAGACTCGCGTAAGTGGAGAAATAGGCCCTGCCGGCGCGGGGGGTGCCATTGGCGGGATAACCGACACGAACCCAGCCGTACGGCTGCGCGGCGCTATTCCGGCAGCGCGTGGACGCCCACAATGAAATAGTCCGTGTCCCCGAAGCAGGAGGTGGGCACGTAGAGGTGCTGCTCATAGTCGACCGCCACCCGCTGGCCGCTCAGCGACTCGATCAGATGCGCGATGGAATCGTTGCGGACGGTGAAGGAGAAGCTGTCCGACCGGAAGCCACGGGCAATGTCGGTGTACAGGGTCCCCTCCCACGTTTTGCAGAGGTATCCCTTCCGGGAGATCTTCTGCACGTAGCCGGCCCGCTTCCCGGTGGAGTAGCTCCAGTTGAGCGCCACCGTGGCCCAGAGCGCCAACCCGATCGCCGGGAGTCCGACCAGACCGAGCAGGGTCGCGGCCAGCCAGTGGCGGCGGGCAAAGGACCGACGGGGGCCGGCCGGCACGGGGGACGCAGGGCCCGACGGGTGGTCAGCCGGGGTGGGCGGCACAGGATCAGACACGGCGACGGGGGCAATGAGAGCGATGGACGTCCCCGGCCCGATCGGGAGGCCGGAAACTGTACAGAACTTGGGCAGGCATCCTCGCCCGCGCTACCTTACGCCGACCACACTCAACCGGGTTTCATGGTGTCTTCCGCTCACGGCTTCCACACCCGTCGTCCCACCGTCACCGTCAATGTCGGCGGTGTCCCTGTCGGCTCATCCGCACCCATCGTGGTGCAGTCGATGACCAACACCGATACGGCCGATGCCGCGGGCACGGCGGATCAGGTGGCCGCGCTCTTCGAGGCCGGGTCGCAGAAGGTGCGCATCACGGTCAACAACGACGAGGCCGCTCAAGCCGTCCCCGAGATCCGGCAGCGCCTCGAAGACCGCGGGCTGGATGTCCCGCTCATCGGCGACTTCCACTACAACGGGCACTTGCTGCTCACGAAGTACCCGGAGTGCGCGGCCACGCTCGACAAGTACCGGATCAATCCGGGCAACGTCGGCACCAAGCATCGCGACACGAATTTCACGACGATCGTGCAGGCGGCGATCGATCACAACAAGCCGGTGCGCATCGGCGTGAACTGGGGTTCGCTCGATCAGAACCTGCTTACTGACATGATGGACGCCAACGCAAAGTCGGCCGAGCCGCGCGACGCGAAGGACGTGTACATGGATGCGATGCTGGAGAGCGCGCTGCGTTCCGCCGCGCTGGCCGAGGAAGTCGGGCTCGGTCACGACAAGATCATCGTGAGCGCCAAGATTTCCGTCGTGCCCGATCTCGTGGAGTGCTACCGCCGGCTCGCCAAGCGGTGCGACTATCCGCTGCACTTGGGCCTTACCGAAGCGGGCATGGGCGCCAAGGGGATCGTGGCGTCCAGCGCCGCGCTGGCCATCCTGCTCAGCGAAGGGATCGGCGACACGATCCGTGTGTCGCTCACGCCCAAGCCGAACGGCGATCGGCGCGAAGAAGTGTTCGTGTCGCAACAGATTCTGCAGTCACTGGGGCTGCGCTCGTTCGCGCCGCAGGTCACCGCCTGCCCGGGGTGCGGTCGTACCACCAGCACGTTCTTCCAGCACATGGCCGAAGACATTCAAGGCTACCTGCGCGAGCAGATGCCGGTGTGGCGGGAGTCGCGGCCAGGCGTCGTAGAGATGAAGGTCGCCGTGATGGGCTGCGTGGTGAATGGACCGGGCGAATCCAAGCACGCGAATATCGGCATCTCGCTGCCGGGCACGTTCGAAGAGCCGAAGGCGCCGGTGTACGTGGACGGCAAGCTCTTCACTACGCTCAAGGGCGACAAGATCGTCGAGGAATTCCTGGTGATTCTCGAGAACTACGTCCAGACGAGCTACGGCGCGACGGCCG
>CAITQY010000321.1 GCA_903894655.1 uncultured Gemmatimonadota bacterium | reverse complement strand
CGACCTGCGCCTCGACTTCATGTACCCGATCGTGTCGCAGTCCTTCCGCATCGATAATCGCATTCACCTGATCCACCGCGCGGTCGAGATCGTCGTTCACCACCACATAGTGGTAGCGCCCCACTTCCCCCAGCTCCGCTCGGGCGTTCCGCAGGCGAACGAGCAACCGCTCGCGCTCCTCGCTCTTCCGCGCCGAGAGCCGAGACTTCAGCACCTCGCCCGACGGCGGCAAGACAAAAATTAGCACGGTATCGGGAAACGCGACATGGAACTGCCGTGCGCCCTGCACGTCGATGTCCATAAGCACGTGCTGGCCGGCGTTCAGCACCCGCTGAACTTCGGAGCGCATCGTCCCATAGAAATTGCCGTGCACCTCAGCCCACTCGGCGAACTCTCCCGCAACCCGCGCGGCCGCGAAGGCCTCGAGGCTGAGGAATCGATAGTCGCGCCCGTCCACCTCACCATCCCGAGGGGAACGAGTGGTACAACTAACAGAATAACCCACATCGGCCCGCCGCTCCAGCACACGGCGCGCAATCGTGGTTTTGCCGCCCCCAGAGGGAGCGGACAAGATGACCGGAAAAGGACTCACTCGAGATTCTCGACCTGTTCCCGAATCCGCTCAAGCTCTTCCTTCACGCCGACCACATCGTGAAGGATCGCCGCGTCGGCCGCTTTGCTCCCGGTGGTATTCGCCTCCCGCAGCATTTCCTGCAGGAGAAAGCCGAGGCGCTTGCCCACCGGTTCCCCACCCACGTCTGACAGGACACTGTGGAAGGCGGTAATGTGCGACCGGAACCGGTCCAGCTCCTCGCTGACGTCCATTCGATCGGCCAAAATGGCGATCTCCTGCGCCAGACGGCCTTCGTCCACCGCCAGGCCGTCGGCGAGTTCCCGAACGGCCGCCCGAAGGCGATCCCGCTGGGCCAGCAGTCGCTCGGGAGCCCGGAGCGCGATGCGCTGGAGCGCCGCGTCCACCATCTCCAGGCGCTCACGCAACACCGTGACGAGGCGGGCGCCCTCCTCGGCCCGGGCGCGTCCGAGGTGGTCGAGGGCAACGTCTACGATCGCGATCAGGTCGGCCGCCGTGCCGGTGTCCTCGTCTTCCCGAGGCGCTGACATGACATCTGGCATCCGCAGCACCATGGCGAGATCCACGCCGCCGGACAGGCCATGCCGATCGTGCAAATCCCTCAACTGCGCGACCACGGCGGCAAAACGCTCATCATCGACCGTGATGGCCTGCGTGGCGAGGCGCTCACTTCTGGCGGTCAGCGTCACATGGCCACGACTCACCTTGAGGCGCATCGCCTCGCGCACCTCGGTTTCCCAGCGCCCATAGGCGCCCGGCAACTTGATACTCGGCGAGAAGAACCGGTGATTGACGGTGCGCACCTCGACTAGCACCCGAGAGGTGCCGACTGTGCCTTCCGCTTGGCCGAAGCCCGTCATTGAACGAATCATGGGATGCGCAATGAAACGCGGACATCGGAGTGCGTCAACCGCATCAGTTCCAGAACTCCCATCGCACACCGTACAGCTGCACGGCCGGCGGCATCGTGATCCCGCGAATCTGCTCGTACGCTCCGCCGGTGAGGTTGCGGTACTGGTAGAACAGCGTGGCGCGTTGAATGCGAAGCTCGAGCAGCCCGGTCACCACGTTGGCGCGCTCGGTGATCCGCACGTCTGGGGTGCTGCTGCCGGCGGCCGTCCCGTAAAAGAATGGCACGCCGTCGCGCAACTCGTGCCAGATGCGCGCGTTGATCGAGAACTCACCGCGCGGAAACTTCTGGCGCCAATCGCTGATCAGCGCGATCTCGGTCCGCACCTGCAACTGCGGGCGATTGTACTGCGATCCATCCCACCGGATCGCCTGCACATCGAGGCGCACGTCCTTGAAGAGCCGTCCGGCAGCCGACACGAGAACACCCTGCGCATCGATCGACGACAGGAGGGCGACCGGCGTGCCAAGGATCGTCGGCGACTCGAACCGGTTGGCGTTGTCCCGAATGACGCCGCCGCCAAGCCACAAGCGACCGACTTTGAGCGCTGCCTCTGCCCGCACCGTGTTGCCATTCAATCGACCGGTCGCCGAATCCGGCGTACGAGTGCTCTGGGCGCCCGTGAGCATGAGCCACGAGAACGGCTGCGCGCGGGCGGAGAGATCAACACGACGCGTCGAGTCCGCGCCGTTCTGTTCCGCGAACGCACCGATCGCGAAGCGCGACCCACCGAGACGTCCGCGAATGGCCGGGGCGTGGAACACCGCACCGTTGATCGGCCGCACACGATCCGTCATGGACACCGACCATCTTGACGTGCGATAGCCCGCCGCCAACAATTGCTGCGTGCGTCCACGAATCGTGTCCGTTGGAATCGCAGCTGTTGAGTCGGTTGCGGCAACGGCTTCACCGATACCTTCGAGGCGCGTGCGCACCACGCCAACAATCGCTTGCGACCAGAATCCGCGTAGCGTATCGCCGTAACCGAGCCGGAGATACGCGTCACGACGCGATCCCTTGAAGGGCAGCAGATCGGTGAACCCCGCGCGCGCCGTATGTGGATCACGTTCGCGGCCGGTCGCATTCGCGAAGACGTCGACGCTGATACGTCGCCTCGACCAGCCAATGCGGGCCATGAAACCCTGCACGGTGCCATCACCGCGTCCGGCCGAGCCTTCGGCGCCAGTGAACGCGTTCACGCGACCACTCTGCGTCGCCACTTGCTGCCCACCAAGCTGGAGCAGCACGCCGTTGCGCCACCGGCGCGCGAAGAGACCGCGGAAGGCGTTGGTATTCAAGTCGCCCGTGAAGATATCGACCCGCGTGTACGGCGTGGTGCGTTCGACGGTCCACGTTCGCATCCACACGCGTACTTCCCCCGCGGCCCGCTCCACCACCAACTCCTCAAGCGTCCACAGCTGCACATCAGTGAGGTCGAGGGCACCGCCATTGCGCGGCTCGATGGCGTCCATCTCGACACCGTCGACGAAGAGCCGGATGCGACGCGTATCGCCGGCGAATGAGGCGGCGTGCACACCGGCAACCCATCCGCTTCGATACGTGGTGACGCCGGGAATGCGATCGAGCAAGTCTGCGAGGTTGACCGCACCCGACGAGAGAATCTCTTCGCGCGAAAATCGCAGGCGCGGTGAGGTCTCGAAATCAAACGGTCGCTCAAAGCGCGCGAGTGGATCCTTGAGCGTGTCAGCAGCGATCGCGCGCCTGAGGCTGTCCGTGCGTGCGACCTCGCGCGCGAACACTGCCGAATCACTGGCACTCGTGCGCTTTGGTAGCGTGTCGACGCCTGATGATGGCGGCACCGGCACCGACACACGAATGGTGTCCTTCCGCACTGAATCGGGACGAATTTGTGCCGACGTGAGGGTCGGCACCGCGATGGCCGTCAGCAAGCTGACGACCAGAAGCCGAACGGAGCGGATCACCGACGCGCGCGCGCCCGCACGATTTCGACGAAGGTCCCCACAGGCGTACCCGTCGGTCCCTTCGGAATCCAGCCCAGATCGACCTGGGAATAGGCCGTTCCGGCGACGTCGAGATGGACCCACGGATAGCCGTCCACGAATTCCTGCAGGAAGAGCGCCGCGGTAATGGCGCCAGCCGCGCGACCGCCCGTGTTCTTCAGGTCGGCCACATCCGACTTGATCTGCTCCTTGTACTCATCCCACAGTGGAAGGGGCCATCCCGGTTCGCCGGCGGCCGAACCGGCGGCCAGCACTTCGTCGACCGCCGACGTGTCCGAGCCGAAGACACCGACCGCATTCGCCCCGAGACCGATCACGATGGCCCCCGTGAGCGTGGCGGCGTCGATGGCGAGTGCCGGGTTGAACCGTTTCGCGAACACGAGTAGGTCGGCCAGCACGAGACGGCCTTCCGCATCGGTGTTGATGATCTCGATCGTCTTGCCGTTCGAGGCCCGAACGACGTCCCCAGGCTTCACGGCAGTTCCCGACGGCATATTGGTCGTCGATCCGATGATGCCGACCACGTTGACGGGAAGCTTGAGACGACCGATGGCTTCCATCGCGCCCATGACGCCGCCTGCGCCGGACATGTCGAACTTCATCCATTCCATCTCCGGTGCCGGCTTGATGGAAATCCCGCCGGTGTCGAAGCAGAGTCCCTTGCCAATGAGCACGATCGGCTGCTGATCGGGTGCGCCGCCGCGGTGCTCGAGCGCCACGAGACGAGGCTCCTCGGGCGTGCCCTGCGCTACGCACAGGAACGATCCCATCTTTTCCTGCTCCATCTCCGCGCGTCCCAGCACGGTGATGGTCATGCCGTGCCGCGCTGCAATCTCACGCCCCACTTCGACAAAGGTCTCGGGGGTGCAGACGTTGCCGGGCATCATGCCGAGTCGCTTGGCGATCGCCTGCCCTTCGGCAACGGCGGCGCCAGCCGCGAAGCCCGCCCGCACGGCATCGGTATCGGCGCCGAGCACCGTCACCGACTCCAGCCGCGCCCGGCGGTCCTTCTCTGGCGGCTGCGTTTGCAGATCGGGATACGCCCAGCTGCCAGCCGCGGCGCCAAGCACGAGGCCTTCAATCGCGTCCGCATCCGCCCCGTCGAGCAGCACATGCATGGCGCCGGTACCTAGCTTGCCCGCCTGACGTGCCGCAATCGCCGCGGCACGCCGCGCGACGGCGCGCGTGAGCGTCGCCGATCCGCGACCGACCAGTAAGACACGCTGCGCACCCGTGTCGCCCCCGACGAACAGCATGGTCTCATCGCGTCCGCCGCGGAAATCGCGGCGCGTGATCGAGCGCTGGATCGCGCCGGCCAACGGCGCGTCGACGGCGCGCACGGCGGCGTCGATCGACGGATGCTGCGGCAGGATGATCGCCAGCAAGGGCGAGTCGACCGAAGCCGGAGCGGCGTGACTGAGCTGGAGCGAAAAAGGCATGGACACAATTGGTGCAAAAGGAGATGGCGGTGACTCGGGGACGCGAGGTTCCGGCACGTACCAGCTGAAGGTTGGAAGCTAGACAGCCAACGGCGGGCGCGGCAAGCGAGTCGAGCGGTCGCGTGGCGACAAATGCCGCAGAGAACACAAAACGTCCGGCTCTCCTCTCGGAAAACCGGACGTTTTGTGAAAAGCTGGGGCGGTAGGAGTCGAACCTACAACCGTTCGATTAACAGTCGAATGCTCTGCCATTGAGCTACACCCCATCAGTGGCCCACGCGCGACCCCTGCCCCGCAACCAACCTTGCAAGCTACGCACGACAATTCAACCACGTTGTGCGAGCCCTGTGGCCGATCGTGCACCCTCGCACGGTCCGCCGATAGCAATGCCCAGACCGAGGGTCGAACTCGGAAGCCCTTGCGGGCGCGGGATTTTGAGTCCCGTGCGTCTGCCAGTTCCGCCATCTGGGCGTACACCACCCCTGCAGGAACAAGTGTACTCGGTTGGCGAAAGCGACGCCACGGGGGGGCGAATTACATCGACGGCGGGTTCCCACGCCGCCGGAAGCCCCGGCTGTCGGTGGGAGCGGCGGTCGAGTCGTCCATCCCCATGCGGCGACGCTGCAAGTCCTGCATACCCCGGCGAAGCTCATCCTGAAGCCCGAAGTAGCGGGCGCGCTGCGTCGCCGTGAGGAACTTCGCCAGGTCGCGCTGCTCGGATTCCATCAGATCGAGCTTCCGACGTTCGAGGCCAGGCATCTGATCGAGCAGTTCACCGACCTTCAGCTCGTTCGCCTTCTCGCCCGCCGTCATCTCGTTGCGCAGCGCGGTGCGCAGCACGGACTCCTCTCGACGCAATACGCGCCGAGACTCCTCGGTCCGGGAGGCCACCTCACGCAGCTTGAGCTGCTGCTCGTCGGTGAGGCGCAGCCGCTCCTTCACAAGCGCATCGATGCGCTCCTTAAAACGCTTCTCGAGCGCCTCGCGCTGCTGCGCATTCATGCGAGACGTGGCGGCCCGATCATCGGCACGGGGCGGCCTTCCCTGCGCACCCGCCATGGCCGGCGAGCCAGCCGTCAGGACCAACGCGATAGCCATCAGCCGTCGAAGACGATGCATGTTCATGGTGCGGAACCTCCCGAGTGCGACACCACCGGTAGCGTCGGCAGCGGCTCGGTAGAGCTGGTACCGTCCCACTTCTCGAGGCGATCGAGCATGTGTTGCAGCTCGGCCTCGGAATAATCACCGAGATCGCCGTATGACACGGACACCCGCGCCTCGAGACCAGCGCGTCCGATGTTCGCCGGCGAATCCAGCGCGGCCACCGTCGCGGAGGACATCGTGCCGGACAACGCGGTCGTCCGTGCCAGCGCACTCTTCTCTGCCGCTTCGGCCATCTGCGCCGCATTCGAACGGGCGCCGTTCAGGCTGATGGGACTATTCCGGGACACGATCAGCGACGTGCCGCCGACGATCATCACCCCAAACGCCGCGGCGACCTGCCACCCGGAGGCCGACCAGCGACGTCGTGGGCGCGAGGCGGTGGTGGCCGCGCTCGGCGACGTGTCGTTGGAGGAGCCCACGAGTCGAAGCGCCGGCTTCGGACGAGGCAAGCTGGCCACGATGTGGCCGATGTGGACCGGCACAGCCCTCGGGCGAACCGCACGTGCCAGCCGCAACAGGGCGATGTCGTCACGACACGGGTCGCAGATCGACAGGTGCTGCTCAACCAAAGCCGCGGCGGTCGCGTCAAGCGACGCCGACACATAGTCGGGCAATAGCTCCTGCATCTCCGGTGTCCGGCACTCAGTCATCGAGAAACTCCTTTACGGCTCGCATCGCGTTGTGATAGTGCACCCGGGCGGCGCCCTCCGAACTCTCGAGAATCTCCGCGATCTCCTTGTAACTCCGCCCTTCCTGCACACGCAACGTGAACACCTCACGCTGCATGCGTGTCAATCGCCCAATCGCCGAGGCCATCCGCTGCGCCGCTTCGTCCGCCACCAACGCATCGAGCGCGTCGTATTCCGTGGCGGCGTGCCCATCATCGATGTCGACTTCGCGTCCCCGTCTGGCCGTCGATCGTCGACGGTCAATGACGAGTCGGCGCTCGATCGTGAACAACCATGTGCGGAGCGAACTGTCCGAGCGAAACGATTCAAGCGCCGAGAAGGCCCTGATG
>CAITQY010000320.1 GCA_903894655.1 uncultured Gemmatimonadota bacterium | reverse complement strand
GGGGCAGCGCGCCTTCAATTTCCATGAGGACTGGGTAATATTTACCATCCGCCCCTTTAAAAACTAATTACAATGAACTGCCAGATTTGTAAAAGTATTTTCCCGGCCGTGTTCAGTACGGGGACCGGCGACAAAGAGTTTTTGCGATCAATCGGGATCATCCGCAGCGGTGACGCGCGCATGGTGGACCCGCGCGCAGGCGCGTCGTTCTTCAAGTTTCCGCACGTCGTGATGATTGCAATGTACCGCGGCGGACTCGGGTCAAAACGGATTCTCGATGCTGCCGGCGAGTCGAGGTCGAGCAACGGCGGGCTGCTTAATTTGCTCAAAGACTGCGGTGCATTTGAGCCTGGCCGAAGACCGGACGCCGCGCACCTAGTCGCCCGCACGCGCGCCGGATGGTCGAAGCGCCCTGAGAAATGCGGACCGCCCCGCCGCCTGTTCGACGCCCACGAGATCGCCGAAAAGAAATCGGCGAGGGTCCGTCTCGTGCGTAGTCCCGAGTGCATCGCCGCCAAGAAGGCGGAGCGGCGCCGGAAGGATCAGTTGAAATATTATTCAAATCTCGCCGAGAATCGCGCGAAAGCCGCGGCCAGCGCACGCGAGAAATACCACGCCACAAAGCGCGAACCGCTCTCAATCATCAAGCGTTCCGCCCGCAACCTTTGCAGCCGAATCGCCCGCGTTTACGGCGTGCGGAAAAAGTTTAGGAAGCAGGCCCACCTCGGCTGCATCATCCCGCACGCCCGCGACCACATCCAGAAACAGTTCAAAAAGGGCATGACGTGGGACAACTACGGCGAGTGGAATATTGACCACATCATCCCGCTCTGCGCGTTCGACCTGACACGGGAGAACGAACTCATGCAGGCGTGTAACTGGCGCAACCTTCGCCCGATGTGGGCCGAGGACAACCTAGCCAAAAGCGGAAGCCACGGCGACGTGCAGCTCGAAATAATCGCAGCATGACAACACGACCACAACCCACCCACGTCTCCAGCCTCGACGACCTCTCCGCCATCCTCGGCACCACCGAACGCCAGTGGCGCAGCTACTCCAAGCGCAACACGTTCCCGCCAAAAATCCCCGGCCTCGGCTACGAGGTCGCAGCCTGCGCCGCATGGAAAGCGGACAATGTAAAGCCACAGTCACAGGGCGACCTCGCCGCGGAGAAGATAGCCAAGACAAAGCTGGAGGTGGAGCTGTTGGAACTGAAGGTCGCCAAGGAAAAACGGTTGTCCGTGCCGCGCTCTGAGATCGACGAGCTGCACTCCCGCATGGCCATGAAACTCCGCGCCTACCTCTACAGCAAACTGGAGAACGAGATGCCGCCAAAAATGGCCGGCTGCGACGCGCTCACCCTGCGCCGGTTCGGCCGCGAGATGGCTGACGAGATCGTCACCCGCCTCCAGCTCGACGTGGACTCATGGGCGCAGACGTGAAGACCGCCTGCCAAATCTGCCGCGGCGCCTGCTGTGAGTCCATCGTCCTGCGCCTCCCGGCCACCGACGCCGGCGCATGGCTCGCCCTCCACGGCGTCAGCGTCGGCCAGCACCAGGTCGAGATCCCGGCGCCGTGCCGCAAACTCTCCGCGTGCGGTGCGTGCTCCATCCACGCGACGCGGCCAGACCATTGCCGCACCTACGTCGTCGGCGGTGCTGACTGCCGCGCGACCGTCGCCCGTCGTCGCCCGACCGACGCGGCGCAAATAATCGCAGCCATGCCGCGTGCCAACTGACGCCCGCGCGGATAGTATCACCGCAACACTGTCGCGCTCGTGGGTTGCCGCGATGCAACCACCCGACCGCCGCCCCATCTATGCATGGGCGCGGGACAACCTCGTGCTGCCTGCCGCCTACGCCGTGCCGGGTCCGGTGGATTTCGCGTCGTCGCGCTACCTCATGGCGCCGCTCGACGCCGTGCAGTCCGAGGCTGTCCGCGCAGTGACGTGTTACGGCGCGATCCAGACCGGCAAATCCCTGATGGTCGAGACCGCGATTCCGTGGGTCATCGCGAACGCACCGGGGCCGATCATGTGGACGATGCAGTCGGACGAGGACGCGAAGGAACAGGCGCAGACCCGCTTCAACGAACTCCTACGGACGTGCAAACCTGTCGCCGCCATCATGCCGCAGGACCGGCACAAGGCCACGACGACGGAGACCTATTTCGGCAACTTCTTTTTGCTCCTGAACGGCGCAAACTTGAACAACCTCCAGAGCAAAAGCATCCGGTGGAAATTCAACAGCGAGGTCTGGCTGTGGAAGCAGGGCCTGCTCAAACACGCCGAGGGCCGCGTCTCGAAATTCGAGGAAACGCAGTCGTCTAAGATTTTCAACGAGTCACAGGGCGGCACGGCCGGTGACGACATGGACCTTGCGTGGGGCGCCGGTCATTGCGCCATCTGGCACGTCCGGTGCGCTGCCTGCGCTGAACTCGTCCCGCTGGACTTCTTCGCCCGCATGGACGCCGACCCCGAGAAATATGCCGGCGTCGTGTGGGCCGACGACGCGAAGCGACCTGATGGCAGCTACAACATCGGGCGCGCGGCTGACTCGGCGCGGTGGCGGTGCCGCAAGTGCGGCCACGAGCACGCGAACACCGCGGCCGTGCGTGCGGCGTGGAACGCCTCGGGCGAATACGTCGCGGAGAATCCGACCGCGCCCGAGTCGCTGCGCTCGTTCCGGTGGAACGCCCTTGTTTCCCGTGACCTCGGTGCCCTCGTCTCGGAATGGCTGGCCGCACGCGACCAGAAGAAGCGCGGCATCATGCAACCCACCCGCGACTTTTACCAGAAGCGTCTGGCGATGCCGTGGAAACCCGAGGAGGAAATCGAGACCTTCGTCCTGCACGGTGACGGCTACCGCCTCGCCGACCTCATCGCGGCGCCCGCGGTCAAGATCGCGAACGAGGTGGCGCGCCTCCTCACGGCCGACCGGCAACGCGACCACTGGTGGGTCTGCGTGCGGGCGTGGCGGTCGGACGGCGGCTCGCGCCTGCTGTACTATTCGCGGGCGCAGACGATTGACGAGGTGCGCGAAATCCAGCGCCGCCACGGCGTCGAGGATCAGTTGACGTTTCAGGACGCCCAGCACGCCACGGCGGAGGTCTATGCCGACTGCGTGCGGTTCGGCTGGACTGCGTTGCACGGCTCCGGCGAGGAGTCGTTTGCGCATCATCTACGCAGCGGCAAGGAGGTGCGGCGGTTCTACAGCGTACTAAAACAGGCGTCAGTCC
>CAITQY010000319.1 GCA_903894655.1 uncultured Gemmatimonadota bacterium | reverse complement strand
TGCCGCTCGATATCGCGGCGCGTACAGGTGCACACGTACGTGAGGCCGCGAGCAGTCAGGGAGGCGAGGGCGGCGGCGTAGCGGGCCTCGTTATCCGACTGTCGCTGTGGATGTGGATGACCGTGTGGCGCGGCGCGAAAGCTGTCGGTGCGGCCGATGTCCGGTACGAAGCCGAGCCAGTCGAGGTCGTCGAGAAGCGCCTCCTCGTATTCACCCCGGCACCGCGTGCGGTCGTGGTCCTCGATGCGCAGCAGGACGTCTCCGCCGAACGCCCGCGCGAGGCCCCACACATGAATCGCGTTAACGACATGGCCGAGGTGCAGGTACCCGGTCGGCGCCGGCGCGAAGCGGGTGCGCCAGGCCACTCGCTACTTCCAGCTGGTGATGTCGGCGTTGTCGCGTTCGCCGCCGGGCTGCCCGTCGGCGCCGTACGTGAGCAGATCGTAGCTGGACGGATTCACCTTGCCGGGCGCGACGTACAGGTATGGGCGGCCCCACGGATCATCGGGCACGGGCTTGCGCAGATACGGCTCCGTCCAGCCACTGGGCGGATCGATTACCGGCTTCTGCCAGAGCGCGGCAAGCCCCTGCGTGGTGGTCGGGTACCGACCATTGTCGAGCCGATAGCCGTCGAGCGCCGTGCCGAAGCTCTCGATCTGCGCCTTGGCCGCTGCCACGCGGGCGTCGTTCACATTGCGAAAGAGACTGGGCGCCACGAAGGTGGCGAGTACGGCGATCACGACGATCACCACCAGCACTTCGATCAGCGTAAAGGCACGCCGGGAGGGAAACGGGAGTCGCTGCATGTTGCTGGAAGCTCTCCGCCGAGCGCTCACGTGGCAACTCCCGAGCGAGGTCAGGCGCGCACCCGGACGCGGGCCCGGCACGCCGTCACTCCCCGCGAATACGGAGCGAATCCGGGGCAAACAATCGCGGATCGACCCACCCGTTGACGTCGAGAGAACGCACCTGACGCCACCCGGAGCGATCGGTGCCGAGCATCGCACGTGCGGCGGGCTTGATCACGCCAACCACTTCGCCTCCGCGACTCGCATCGTTGCGCACGTTGACCCAGGTGCGGGCAACCGCCGGCGTCCACGTGATGCTGTCTGTGGTCCCCGCCGCAGACACCACGAGACTGTCGGTGCGCGTGATCGGCGCCGACGACGTGGAGATCTCAGGAATGCGGGCGGCAGTCGGTGCCGACGTCACGCCATCGGTGGTGGCGACCTGCTTGAAAGCCACGGGCTCGGCGCTGAGCCGCTGCATGACCTGGACGCCAAGGGGCGATCCGTACCGCCAGGCAGCGGCGGCGACCGACACCGAGAGCAATACCGCGGCGGCAGAGCGCCACACGGCCGGCGACATCCACGTCGCCTTGGGCAACACGCCGCACCAATGGCAGGTGGCATCGAAGCGGTGCATGATGCCGCAGCCACGGCAACGCGACAGCTTCACCCGATCGCCGCGAGAATTCAGCAGGCGGAACGGATGAGCACAGCGCGGACACTGCGAGGCAGCGACCAACGCTTTGGAACCACATGCGGTGCAGCGAAGATAGGCCATGTGAGCGAGCGACCGATGAAGCGAACCCTACCCTACAGCGACAATATATGGGGCTACTGTATTGCCGACCGCTAGGTGTGCGTAACGACCGCGTCGCGGCCTTCCACTGGACGATCGGCGTTCCTGTCCAGAGCTAACACTCAAGCATTGGGCACCACGCTGATTCCCGCTACGTGACGGCAAGCAAGCGGCGAAAGAATCTTTTCTGGGGGTCAGGCGGCGTTCAGTCCGCGCTCAGGTGCCGAAATTCCTAGGGGCGGCGCCGCCAGCGCTAAAGCAGCGTGGGATTGCGACGCCACACCGACACGGTCAGCGCTGTCGCGAAGCTGACCCACGCCAGATACGGGACGAAGAGCACCCCGGCGATCATGTCGCGACGCCAGAACAGCACGAGGGTGGCGGCAACCGCGAGCCACATGCACACGACTTCAATCGTGGCACCGAGTCCAGTTCGTCGGACGAAGAAAAAGTAGCTCCACGCCATATTCAGGACGAGTTGCACGAGGTAAACCGACAACGCGACCTTGGCCCCGCGGAACCCCGCGTCACGCCAGACGCGCCACGCGGCGGTGCCCATGACGATGTACAAGACCGTCCATGCAGGACCGAACAGCCATGCGGGCGGAGCCCACGAGGGCTTCTGGAGCATCGCATAGAACTCGGCGGCCGCCTTGGCCGTGACGGCGCCACCGACGGCAGCAATACTGGTGCCAAAGATCCAGGCGAGCAAGCTGGGGAATGATTGCATCATGAGGGGAAAATGTACGTTGCCGGCGCGTAGAGGGAGTGACACTATTGCCGAGCGCGTTTGGCCCGACCTGTCCCTCGCAACGGATCTTTATGTACTTCCCTCGTGAATTCCTCGTAGGCGTCCTGCTGAGTGCCGCCGCGAGCACCGCCACGGCACAGATC
>CAITQY010000318.1 GCA_903894655.1 uncultured Gemmatimonadota bacterium | reverse complement strand
GACGCCCTCGTGCTCATTTCACCTGCTTGGTGCGTTTTGCCCGCTTGATGTCGGCGATCGCCTGCCGATGCTGGGCGAATGTGGACCGGAACTCGTGGCCGCCATCGGTGCGCGCCACGAAGAACAGATACGGCACATCGGCCGGCGCGAGGGCGGCGGCAATCGAGGCCTCGCCGGGCGAGGCGATCGGGCCGGGCGGTAAACCGACGTACTTATAGGTGTTGTACTTCGATTCGACTTCGAGATCCTTGTAGAACACGCGGTCCACGTGCTCCGGCAGCGCGTATTGCACGGTGGGATCGGCCTGCAGCCGCATGCCTTTCTTTACACGATTCCAGTACACCGCCGAGATCAGGGCGCGCTCTTCGGGCTTGCGTGCCTCTTTCTCCACGATCGAGGCCATGGTGATCGCATCGTGCCGCGAGATCGTCATCGCCTTCACGCGCTCGTCCCATTCGGGCTTCCACACCGATTCGAAGCGCTCGAGCATGGCAACCACCGCCTCGCGCGCCGTGGTGCCGTCGGCAAACGCGTACGTCGCGGGAAAGAGATATCCCTCGAGCGACGCCGCCGGCACATTGAGTGTGCGCCGCCACGTGGTGTCGGTCACGGCCACGCGCACCGAGTCTTCGGGCACCGACAGTGCCTTGGCCAGCACCGGCGCGATGTCACGCAGGTCGAAGCCTTCGGGAATGACCACGGTGCGCATGATGCCGCGCCCGGTCACGAGCGCGTCGAGCACGGAGGCGTAGCCGGCATCCGATGGGAACTGATACGTGCCGGGCTTGATCGTTCGCTCGCGACCGGCCGCCGCGGTGTACCAGCGGAACAGCCGGGTCGACCCGATCACGTCGTGCACGGCCAGCGACTCCGCCGCGGCACGCATGGAGGCGCCCTTGGGAATGACTACCCGATCGCTGGACGTGGTGGCATCGCCGCTGCCGGCAATCTCGCTGTACGCGAACCACGCGGTCAGGACGAGGACCGCGAGCAGCACAAGGCGCTTCACGGCGTCGGCGCGCTCACCAACTCGCCCAACGTCACGCCCTGCGACGACGCCCGCAGCACGCCCTCTAGCAGAATGCACGCCGCTAAGGCATCGACCTCTTCCTTGCGACCACGCGTGCTGCCGCCCTGTTCCTTGATGCTGCGCAACGCGGCCGACGTGGTGAAGCGTTCGTCCACCAAGCGCACCGGCAGCGGCTGGCGTGAGATGAGCTTGGCGGCCACATCGCGCACTTCGCGGCAGCGATCGGTTTCCAGGCCGGCGGGATCGATCGGCAAGCCGAACACGTAGCCCGTCACGCCGAGGTCGTCGGCACGACGCATCAGTTCGGCGATCGGCGGGCGCTTTCCGGCACGACGCGTGATGGCGCCAGCGGACGAGGCGAGCATACCCAGTTCATCACTGACGGCCAGCCCGATACGCTTGTCCCCCCAGTCCACGGCGAGGAGGCGACCGCTCGAAGCATTCATAGCGTGTTGGGCATAAAGGGTGTCAGGGTTCCGCCATCTGGTCGAAGAATTCTTTGTTGTTCGCCGCGCGTTCCATGCGCTTGATCAGAAACTGCAGCGCCTCATCGGAGGGCATGTCGGCCAGGAACGCACGCAATAAATAGATGCGCTGCTGTTCGAAGGGCGTGAGCAACAGCTCCTCACGACGCGTGCCCGACTTGTTGATATCGATGGCGGGGAAGATGCGCTGGTTGGCCAGCTTGCGATCGAGCACGAGTTCCATGTTGCCGGTGCCCTTGAACTCCTCGAAGATCAGCTCGTCCATGCGCGAGTTGGTCTCGATGAGGGCCGTGGCCACGATCGTGAGCGAGCCGCCTTCCTTGAGATTCCGCGCCGCGCCGAAGAACGCCTTGGGCTTCTGCATGGCCGAGGCTTCCATGCCACCCGACATGATCTTGCCGCCGGAGGGCGCTACGGCGTTGTGCGCGCGGGCCAGTCGGGTAATAGAATCGAGCAGAATCACGACGTCCTGGCCCGTTTCGACGAGTCGCTTGGCCTTTTCGATCACCATGTCGGCCACCTGCACATGGCGTTCAGCCGTTTCGTCGAAGGTGGAGCAAATGACCTCGGCCTTGGGGCAGCTGGCCTGCATGTCGGTCACTTCTTCCGGGCGCTCGTCGATGAGCAGCACGATGAGCGTGATCTCGGGATGATTCTCGATGATCGCGTTCGCCAGCTGCTGCATGAGGATCGTTTTGCCACCCTTGGGCGGCGCCACGATGAGGGCGCGCTGGCCCTTCCCGAGCGGGGCGATGATGTCGCAGATCCGGGTTGCGACTTCGCCGTTGCTCCGCTCGAGGCGGATGCGTTCGTCGGGGTACTTCGCGGTCAGGTTGTCGAAGGCGCTACGCAATTTCGACTGCTCAGGGTCACCACCGTTGATGCGCTCCACCTTGAGGAGCGCGAGATAACGTTCCCACTCTTTCGGCGGGCGGACTTCCCCCATCACCGTATCCCCGGTGCGGAGGTCGAAGCGCTTCACCTGCGAAGGGGAGACGTAGATATCGTCCGGGCCGTGCAGATAATTGAAGTCCTGCGACCGGAGAAAACCGTAGCCTTCCGGGAGGACCTCGAGGACGCCTTCACCGTACAGCGTCGTTTCGGCATCGAGCAGGGCCTGCTCGATCCGGAAGATCAGCTCCTGCTTGCGAAGGCCACTGGTACTGGTGACGTGCAACGACGCGGCCAGCGCCAGGAGTTCAGGAACAGACTTCCGCTTCAGCTCGGCTACGTGCACTAGGCATGGGAAACGAGAGTGACCGCAGGCCGAACGGACGCGCATGGCAGGACTCGAACCTGCGACCTTCTGCTCCGGAGGCAGACGCTCTATCCAACTGAGCTACACGCGCAACGCCGGATCGTGGCGGTCCCGAAGGAACACCGTTCGTCGGCTAGATAGCACAAGTTAATCCGCTGGGGACGACTGGGGCAAGGAAGCATTGGCGTACGGGCTGCGGATCGAGGGGCTGCCTGGGCGCATCGGAGTAGCGTAGCCCCTACCGGCCACGGGGGGCCCCGGAAACGACGGTGGAGAGCGCCCTTCGGATTTCGGTGCTAACCTCTGGACAGTGCGACGAATTCCTTTAGGCCTCCATCTGGAGTCATCCATGAACCACGTTCGACTGATGATCCGGGCACTGCCGAGCGTTATGCTGGTGGCCTGCGGAGGCGCAGCGG
>CAITQY010000317.1 GCA_903894655.1 uncultured Gemmatimonadota bacterium | reverse complement strand
CGCGTACGCGGCATCGGGTCAGCGTACGGTCCGCACGCATCGCGACATGATTGCCGCCGGCCGGGCGGCGGTCGCCGAGTGCGCGCTGTCGCCGGTCGATCACGTGCTGTCGCTGTTGCCGTGCCATGATCCGGACGCGCTCGCGGTGTGCGTCGCGGCACCACTCCTGGCCGGCGCCCGTGTGTCGTTCTTGTCGCCCGTCAGCGCGGCCGACGTCGCCACGGCCATCGCGCAGCACGAAGTCTCGATGCTGGCCGGCCGATGGCATACCGCATCTGGCATTCGTGTGACCGCCGTCAGCGCCGCGCTGGGCGTGGAACAGCTCCGCGACGGCTCCCTGATGTCCGACGGCTGGTAGGCGACGTCGCCTACGCGACGATCTGGATGCGGGCCTGAGGCTGCACGCTGCGATCGGGCTGCGGGATCGCGCCGCTGGCGAGCGCGCGCTCGAACGCGGCCACGCACTCCGGATCGAATTGCGAGCCCGCGCAGCGCCGGAGTTCGGCGACCGCGTCGTCGACGTGCATCCCGTCGCGATACGGCCGGCCGCTCGTCATCGCATCGAATGAATCCGCGACGGCCGTGATACGGGCTTCGAGCGGAATGTCATGACCGTGCAAGGTGTCGGGCGTACCGCCGCCGTCGAATCGCTCGTGGTGCGAACGCACCACGGCCAGCGCGTGCGGCATGTCGCCCAACAGCGGCACCAACAGCCGCCAGCCGATCACCGGATGCTCCATGACGTGGGCGTATTCGGTCGCCGTGAGCGGTCCCGCTTTGTTCAGCACCGATTCACGCACGCCGATCTTGCCGATATCGTGCAGGCGGCTGCCCAGTTCGAGCTCATGCATCAAGGCGGGCGCCACCTGCAGTTCGCGGGCAATCGCCATCGCATAGCGACTCACGCGCGTCGAGTGTCCCGCCGTGTACGAGTCCTTCACTTCCAGCGCGTCGGCCAACGACTGCAACGACGCGAGAAACAACGCCTCATACTTGTGCGCCTGCAGGGCGACCCGCGCTTCAAGCTCCACGCGGTACGCCCGGTTCTCGATGAGCAGCCGTCGCTTTTCGAGCGCCTGCACCACGCGGGCGCGGAGCTCTTCGATGGCGAAGGGCTTCGTGAGGTAGTCGAGTGCACCGGCGTCGAGGCATCGGACGGCCAAGTCGACGTCCGAGACGGCCGTGAGCATCACCACGGCCGTCTCCGGCCACCGCGCGCGAATCTCCGTCAGCAGCTGCGCGCCGTCCATCCCGGGCATGTGGAAATCCGAAAGGACCAGCGGCGACGGGGTGGCCGCTTGAATGTCGAGGGCCTCCACGCCACTGCTCGCTTCGACGCACTCGAAGCCTTCCGCCTGCATCAGGCGACGGACCACCGCGCGCATCGACGATTCGTCGTCTACGATCAGGCAGCGGCGCGGTGCGCCGGCGAGTGCACTGGTAAAGCGCATCAGGCCGCCGGCATGGGATCGCGCGGTAACGTGGGCCACACAACGGCCAGCGGCTGCAGAACGGGAGGGCGCGGACGCCCATCGCGCCGGAATCCGAGGGGGACAACTCGCCGACGCTCGATGCCGGCAGTAGTTTCCGCTGCAAGTTCGCCTCGGACCACACGGAGCCCATGACGCGCATTTTCGACGAAGACCTCACGGGTGGCATGGCCACCCGTGCCATCCATGCCGGCCAGCGCCCCGACCCGGTATCGGGTGCCATCATGACGCCGCTCTACCTCACGTCCACCTACGTGCAGGAAAGCATCGGCGTCAACAAGGGATACGAATACGCCCGGGGGAAGAATCCCACCCGACAGGCGCTCGAACGGAACGTCGCGACGCTCGAAGGCGGTACGCACGGGTTCGCGTTCGGCAGCGGCATGGGCTGCCTCGACTCGATCATGAAGCTGTTCCGCGCCGGTGATCATATCGTGTGCGGGGAGAACGTGTACGGGGGCACGTTCCGTCTGTTCGATCGAATCCTGCGTCATTTCGGCTTGTCCTTCACCTATGTGGATACGGATGACCCGCAGCGGGTGGCTGATGCGATGACGCCGTCTACACGGGCCCTGCTCGTGGAGACGCCGACGAATCCCCTCATGCGACTGACTGACCTGGCCGCCATGAGCGACATCGCAAAGCGACACCAGGCGTTACTGATCGTCGACAACACCTTCGCGACGCCGATCTTCCAGCGTCCGTTGGAGCTGGGCGCCGACATCGTCTGGCATTCGACTACCAAGTACATCAATGGTCACTCCGATATGATCGGCGGACTGGCGGTCGTACTTGAGGACGAGCTGGCGGACCGGTTGCAGTTCATCCTTAACGCCGCCGGTGCCGTTCCGGGTCCCTTCGATGCGTGGCTCGCCCTGCGCGGCACGAAAACCCTCCCGCTCCGCATGAAGCAGCACGATCTCAACGGTCGTGCCGTGGGCGCCTGGCTGCTGGAGCGCTTGGGTGAAGACCGCGTCATCTACCCGGGTCTCGTGCACCACCCGCACCACGAGCTCGCGAAGCGCCAGATGAGCGGATTCGGTGGCATGATGACCCTCGACCTTAAGACCATCGACAACGCCCGCAAATTTCTCGAGCGCGTGCGGGTGTTCTCGCTGGCCGAGTCGCTGGGCGGGGTGGAGAGCCTCACCAATCACCCCTACACCATGACGCACGGCTCCGTCCCGGCCGACATCAAAAACGCCATGGGCTTGAACGACGGCATGGTCCGACTCTCCTGCGGTATCGAAGATGCTGAGGACCTGATCGCCGATCTCGACGGCGCGCTCGAAGGGATCTGAGCCGAAGCGGTTTCACCCTGGAACTTGAGCACCCTCCCGCCGTAGGGAGGGTGTCTCCAGCCCCCTGATTATGCCCGCCACACCGCTCACGCAGATCTCGTCGGTCACCTGGGAACATCCTTCCGACCGCGCCGCCCTGCAGACGCTCCGCGCCCTCCCCGGATTCGACGAAGTGGTGCGCAAAATCGCCAGCGTCTTCGGCGAACGCGGCGTCCGCAATCTCTTTCTCGGCGACGCGGTGCAGGTCGGGCCGACGCAACGGCCGATGCTGCATGCGCTTTACCATGACGTGCTGCAGGCCCTCGACTGGCCCAACTCCGGCCAACCGATCCCCCAGCTCTACGTGGCGCAGAACCCGATTGCCACGGCGGGGGCCGTCGGCTTCGACCAGCCCTTCATCGTGATCAACTCGGGCGTGCTCGAACTGCTGGAGCCCGAGGAGCAGCGCTTCATGCTCGCGCAGCAACTCGGCCACATCATGACGGGGCGCACCACGTATCGTACGATCGCCCTCATCGTGCTGTTTTTCGGGATGAGCGCGCTGCCGCTGCTGGCGTCAATCGCCTTGCTGCCCTTCCAGCTCGCCCTGCTGGAGTGGTACCGCAAGTCCGAGCTGTCGGCCGACCGCGCCGGTATGCTGGGCACGCAGGACCCGCGCGCCAGCCTCATGACCTTTCTCAAGCTGGCCGGTGGCCGCGCCTACGGCGACACGATCGACCTTGACGCCTACCTCGCGCAGGCCGCCGAATACGAAGTCGGCGGCTCGGCGTGGGATAGCGTGATCAAGGCGCTCAACACGGCCCTGCGCGAGCATCCGTTCCACACAGTCCGAGCGGGCGAACTGAATCGCTGGCAGCAGTCGGGGGCCTACGGTGCGATTCTGGGCGGCGCCTACATCCGCCGCGGCAGCGAGGCCGAGCGTCCACTGCGCGATGATCTGCGCGACGCGAAGGACTACTACGCCGACAAGGCCAAGGCCGCCGCGGAGACCGTGGGTGACGTGATCAATCGCGCGGCCGACGCGTTCCGCGATGCGTTCAAGACGGCGGCCAGTGCGGTCACCATGGGAGACGACATGCCGGCACCACCGCCGGCTTCTGAGCCGCCGACTGGGGTGTGATGCTCGGGTTGGGTTGAAACGATCACGCAGAGAGGCAGAGGGCGCAGAGCACGCGGAGAACTACAATTATTTCTCTGCGCACTCTGCGCCCTCTGCCTCTCTGCGTGATCGTTTCAGTGGCTGTGGGGAACGCACGCATTGCTCTCATATTGGACTAGATTTCCCGCCATGAAGATCCTGCTCCTCGGCTCTGGCGGCCGCGAACATGCACTCGCCGACGCGCTCGCTCGCGAGAACACCACCGTCGATCTCGTGGCCGGGCCGGGAAACCCGGGCATCGCCCAATTGGCCCGTGTCGTCTCGGTCAATGCGTCCGATCCGATCGAGGTGGCCGAGCTGGCCGAACGTGAGCAGGTCAAGCTCGTGGTGGTGGGACCCGAGGCGCCGTTGGCGATCGGTTTGGTAGACCATCTGCAGCACATCGGCGTGCCCGTGTTCGGACCCACGATGGGTGCGGCGAAGGTTGAGACCTCGAAGGCCGACACGAAAGCGCTGATGATGGCGGCCGGTATTCCCACCTCCCGCGCCGAAACGCATAAAAAGTCAGCTGATGCGAAGGAGGCCGTTCGCACGCGCTTCGGGGTGCCCGTGGTCATCAAGGCGAGTGGACTCGCCGCCGGAAAAGGCGTGATCATCTGTCACACGCTCAAAGAGGCCGACGCCGCCATCGAACGCGTGCTCGAAGACAAGGCGTTTGGCGACGCCGGCAGCGAGTGCTTGGTGGAAGCCTTCATGACCGGCGAAGAGCTGTCGCTGTTCGCGGTCACCGACGGCTACAACGTGATGCCGATGATCGGCGCGCAGGATCACAAGCGCCTGCTCGATGGCGACGAGGGGCCGAACACCGGCGGCATGGGGGCGTACACGCCGGTGTCATTCTCCACGCCCGGGCTCGTGGACGACGTCACCGAGCGCATCTTTCTCCCCACGTTGCACGCACTGCGCAAGCGCGGCACGCCGTTCACCGGCCTGCTGTATGCGGGGCTGATGCTCACGGAAGAAGGCCCCAAGGTCGTCGAGTTCAACTGCCGGTTCGGCGATCCCGAGACGCAGGCGATTCTGCCCATGCTCACCAGCAGCCTGCTCGATCCCATGATGACGGTGGCCCAAGGTGGTCGCATCGGCAGCCTGTCGCCGTTCACCTGGCGCGACGGCGCCTCGGTCACCACGGTGGTCGCCTCGCAGGGATATCCCGATGCGCCGATCACTGGCCAACATATCACGTTGCCGTCGTTCAGCGACGACCTGCGGGTGTATCACGCGGGCACGGCGCGCGCCGACGATGGCTCGCTGCGCACGAGCGGCGGTCGGGTGTTCGCGGTGACGGCCATGGCCGATACCTTCGCCGATGCGCAGGAGGCGAGCCGCGAGGCGGCATCGCGCATCGAGTTCGACGGTGCCATCTATCGTGGCGACATCGGCTGGCGGGAAGCGGCACGACTTGCCTGAGCTGCCCGAAACGGAAACCATCGCGCGCGACCTCGACGCGATGGTGTGCGGCACCACCATCGTCGGTGTGAACGTGCTCAAGGCCGACGTGCTGCGCGAAGCCGATGCGGCGGGCTTTGCCGAGGCGCTGAACGGGCTCACTATCGCGCACGTCTGGCGTCGCGCCAAACTGATCGTGCTCGACATGCGGCCTGTGGCATCGCGAGTGGACGTCGCCGAGCCACCCTGGCGCGTGGTGGTGCAGCCGCGCTTCACCGGCGGCATGGTGGTAGACGACGGCTCGCTGTCAGAGGCCGACCGGGCCTACGTGGCCGTGACGCTGCAGCTGAACGACGGCCGTGCCCTGCACTACCGTGACGTACGGCGTCTTGGCACGGTGGCCTTGATG
>CAITQY010000316.1 GCA_903894655.1 uncultured Gemmatimonadota bacterium | reverse complement strand
GGGCCGGCCGAGTGTCGTCTTGCCGAGGGTCCGCACGGACACGCGCGGACTGGCTTTGTCCACGGCGGCGAAGTAGTCGGTCACTTGCTTCCACGAGGGAAGCTTGCGGTCGGCGCCGGGCTCCCAGCCCAGCACACTGGCCGGTGATGGGATCGTCGAGGGCGCGCGCTGGGCGACGCCGGGCGTCGCGGCACTGGCCAGCAGCAGCCCTGCAAGGGCGTACGAAACGAAGGAGCGGGACATACTCACACCTGGTGAAAGCCGGAGGGCACGCGCCGAACGCGTGCACGCAATGTGCAGCGCCGACGGCGTGTTGGGAAACATCTGTCGTGGCCCACCCGCGCTCGGCCCGCGGTGAGCGACGGCACGGGACCGCGTTACGCGATCAGGTCGCGCGTCACCTCGGCCGGCGTGCGACAGCCGGCGAGCGCGAGCGCGAGATCGCATTCGTCCTTCAGCAGCTGCATGACCTGTTGTGCCCCGTGCTGGCCGTTCGTGGCGAGTCCCCAGAGCACGGGGCGCCCGAGCAGCACCGCCTGCGCACCCAGGGCCAGGGCCTTCAGCACGTCCGTGCCGCGCCGGATGCCACCGTCCACCATGAGCACGCCGCGCCCCGCTATCGCGTCGGCACACTCGGCCAGCGCGCGAGCCGTGGGGATCGCGGTATCCAGTTGGCGACCGCCATGGTTGGACACGATCACCCCCGCCGCGCCATGCTCCACGGCCAGGAGCGCATCGTCGCCGCGGACGATCCCTTTCACGAGAATGGGGAGGCTGGTGATCGATTGCAGCCACGCGAGGTCGTGCCATGAGATCGACGGATCCCAGTGTTGCTCAAAAAACTGCGCCAACGCCGACGCTGGAGACTGGGCGGCATCGGAGCCGCCGGCGAGCGTGTCACGCAGCGCCACACCGAGATTGGGCACGGCCAGGTCGGCCGGCAGATGGAAACCATTCAGGAGATCGCGCTCCCGCCGTCCAAGCAGCGGGGCGTCGACCGTGAGCACCAGCGCCGTACACCCGGCGCGTTCGGCGCGTTGCACGAGCTCTGTCGTGACGCCACGATCGCGGTAGATATACAGCTGAAACCACAGAGGGCCGGTGGTGCCCGCGCGCACCGCCTCGATCGTGCGGTTGGAGAGGGTGGACAGGATCATGCCCGCGCCGGTGGCCTGCGCCGCCTGCGCGGTCGCCACCTCCCCGTCGTCGTGGGCCAGCTGCTGAAAGGCCATGGGCGCCACGAACACGGGCCAGTCCACGGTGTGGCCGAGCACCGTGGTGCGCTGCGAGCGCGCGGACACGTCGCGCAGTACCCGATAGCGGAGCGTCAGGTCGCTCCAGGCGGTTCGGGCCGCTCGCAGGAGGATTTCGTCGTTGGCCCCGCCGGCGTAGTAGTCGTACACCATGCGCGGGAGCACGGCGGCGGCCGCGGCCTCAAATTCGTGCAGGTTGATGAGTGGCGTCGGAGAGGGCATGCTGGAAGATTGCCTCGGGTCGAGCCGTTTCGCACCAGTCCGTCCGTTATAACCGTAGTGCCCGTTCTCCTCCCTCCGCCGGCCCCCGATCATGCATCGACTCCTCTCCGCCCTCCTGCTCGCCGGTGCGCCGGCGTTGCTCCACGCCCAGGCCCAGCCCGTACCGGTCACGGCCGCTAAGCCCGGATGGAAGTGGTCGATGGACAGCGTGAATAGCGTGGTCAACGAGGTGCGCGCCGGACGCTCGCTCCAGCCCACCGCGTGGCCCAACGGCTCGCGCGTGGCCGTGCTGCTGTCGTTCGACGTGGATAACGAGACCATCGCGATTCGCTACGGTGAGCCCACCGTCGGCTCGTTGGCCGAAATGCAGTACGGCGCCCGCGTTGGCCTGCCGCGCATCATGCGCCTGCTCGACCAGAATAAGATCCCCGCGTCGTTCTTCATTCCGTCGGTGAGCCTCGCGATCACGCCGGGCATGGCCGATCTCATTAAAAAAAGCGGTCGGCATGAGTTCGCGGTACACGGCTGGATTCACGAGCTGAACATGACGCTCCCCGATTCGGCCGAGCGGGCGTTGCTCACCAAAGCCGTGGCCGAACTCACGGCGCTCACCGGGCAGAAACCGACCGGATACCGCGCGCCGAGCTGGAACTTCAGTCCGAACACGTTGTCCATTTTGCGCGATATGGGTTTTCGCTACGAGAGCTCGCTCATGGCGGATGACGCGCCGTATGAACTCCTGCAGCGTGGCCAGCCCACCGGGCTGGTGGAACTGCCGGTGCAGTGGATTCTCGATGATGCGCCGCTGTTCGACCCGCGCGGCGAGCGCTACATGAATCCGCGTGACGTCGCGCGCGTGTGGATGGACGAGTTCGACAAGGCGTACGAGGAAGGCACGATGTTCGTGCTCACGCTGCATCCGCATGTGTCGGGGCACCGCTCCCGCATTGTCGCGCTCGAGCTGCTCATCGCGCATATCAAGGCAAAGGGGGCCGGGAAGGTGTGGTGGGCTACGCACGCCGACGCCGCCGAGTACGTGCGGAAGGCGGCCAAGCTTGGCGAACCGAGGTCACGATAATGCGCGCTGTCATCGGGGCGACGGCCTTCACGCTGCTGATCGGTGCCACGCCCGACGCGTTCGCGCAGCGTGTGGATTGGGCCAATACCAGTGGTGACCCGGGGGCCATGCGCTACGCGCCGGTGGCCGATATCGACCGCAGTAATGTGGGTCGGCTCAAACTGGCGTGGCGGTGGAACACCGGTGAGCAGAGTGTGCGCGCCGGCGTGAATCAGAAGGCGGCACGCCCGGGGCTGTTTCAGGCATCGCCCATCGTGCTTGGCGATACGATGTATGTGTCGACCCCGTACGCCGCGGTGGCCGCACTCGATGCGCGTAGCGGGCGCGAACTGTGGAAGTTCGACCCCGAGATGTGGCGCACCGGGCAGCCGTCGAACGGCACCGGCTTCGTGCATCGTGGGGTGGCCACCTGGGCCTCGCCCACGGAGCGGCGGATCTTCATCAATGCGCGCTGGAAGCTGATCGCCCTCGATGCCACCACGGGGAAGCCCATTCCGTCGTTCGGCGTGAATGGCGAAATCGATCTCACCAAAGAGCTGCGTCGCGCCGTCAACCAGCTGCAGTACACCAACACCTCACCACCGGTGGTGTACGGCGATCTGGTCATCGTCGGCAACGGCGTGGGTGATCGGATCCGCTATCGCAACGATCCCCCCGGTGACGTGCAGGCCTTTAACGTGCACACCGGGAAGCGCGTGTGGAGCTTTCACACCGTGCCGGATTCTGGCGAAGTCGGATGGGACACGTGGGAAGACGGCTCGTACAAGTACATGGGTCACACCAACGTGTGGGCGCCGATGAGCCTCGACGCGGCACGCGGTCTGTTGTTTCTGCCGGTGTCGACGCCCACCAACGATTGGTACGGTGGTGATCGCAAGGGCGATAACCTGTTCGCTGAGTCGGTGGTCGCGTTGAATGCGACCACCGGCGCGCGCGTGTGGCATTATCAGATCGTGCATCACGGCCT
>CAITQY010000315.1 GCA_903894655.1 uncultured Gemmatimonadota bacterium | reverse complement strand
TTGTCGAGCATCGCCGACAGCAGGCCATGTGCGCTGGCGATGGCGTGGAAGTCGCCGGTGAAGTGCAGGTTGATGTCGTCCATCGGTAGCACCTGCGCGTAGCCGCCGCCGGCCGCGCCGCCCTTCACGCCGAACACCGGACCGAGACTGGGTTCGCGCATGCAGAGCACGGCATTGTGCCCGATGCGTCGAAGCGCCTGCGACAATCCCACGCTGACCGTGCTCTTGCCTTCACCCGCCGGCGTGGGGCTGATGGCGGTGACCAGCACCAGTCTGCCCTTGGACGGCTGCGAGGCCAGCGCCAGGGGCAGCTTGGCTTTGTAGCGTCCGTACTGGTCGATGTCGTCGGGGGCGAGGCCGAGGTCGGCCGCCACCGCCGTAATCGGGCGCAGGCGCGCCTGCTGTGCGATTTCGATATCCGACGGGACGAACGGTGGGGTGGCGGTCATTCGACTTGGTGCTTGAAGTGGAGGACGAGATACCACGGAGGGCAACGGATGCTCCCGTACTGGCCGATCCGGATGCATGTTGATGGATGCGCCACGCCCACAAACCCGCCGACGGTGACACATCCCGAAGATACTGCCGAATGCGGCAGTCGGCTTGCCGACTCGCCGACTCCATGCGAGCGACGCGCCAGATAGCGCCCGCCGCACTTCGACAGAGGACGTCATGATCGTTTCCGTGTTCGGCGCCTCCGGGCGGACGGGTCACGCGTTTATTGCCAGCGCGACCGACGCCGGGATGTCGCTCCGGCTGCATTATCGGGCCAAGCCGTCGGAGCAGGTGCCGATCTCGTCCACGGTCGTGGTGGGATCGCTCAATGATCCGACGGCGGTGCGCGAAGTGTTGCGCGGCGCCGATGCCGTGGTTGTGCTGTTCGGTCCGCATGACGATGCGCGGATCCCGTTCTGCGCCGCTGCCACCCAAGCCATCATCACCGCCATGCACACGCAGTCGCAGCAGCGATTGCTGGTGGTGACCGGCGCGATGACGGGTGGCATGCCGTCCAACGTGTCGCTGTTCCTGCGCGTCATGCGCAAGTTCGTGCAGCGGTCAGTGCAAGACGGCATCGTGGAGGATCGCAACGAGCAGGAACGCCTCGTGCGGAACAGCACGCTGGCCGGATGGACGCTGGTCAAGCCGCCGCGCCTCACCGACGATCCGGCCACCGACGCCGTGGACGTCGGCCCGGTGCTGTCCGTCGGGATACGGAGCCGCATTTCCCGGGCGTCGCTGGCCAACGCGCTGGTGCAGGAAATTCAGCAGACGCGTTTCGCGCAGCAGGCCGTGTACGCGGCCAATCGCTGATTCGCCGAAGTCCCCCCTTCAACCGATCCTTTTATGTCCGACCTCCGCAAGCAGAACTGGGATGACCTTCCCATCGAAGAGCTCACGCCGCTCATTGGTCGCCGTCTGATCTACAGCGAGAAGATGATGCTCGCGCACGTGTATCTGAAGAAGGGTGCCCTCGTGCCGGCACACGATCACATCAACGAGCAGTTCACGTACGTGCTGTCGGGGACGCTGCGCTTCTGGCTCGGCGAACACGCCGATGCGCCGGGCGATACGTACACGGATGTCGGTGCCGGCGATGTGCTGGTGATCCCGAGCAACGTGCGGCATCGTGCCGAAGCGCTCGAGGACACCCTCGATGTGGACATCTTCAATCCGCCGCGCCAGGACTGGATCGACAAGACCGACGACTATCTCCGCGGGACGCGCTGATGGATCTCGGCATCACGGGAAAAGTCGCGCTGGTATGCGGCGCGAGTCGTGGCATCGCGTTCGCCGCCGCGGAGGAGTTCGCACGTGAAGGCTGCACGCTGGTGATCTGTTCGCGCGATGCGGCCTCGGTCGGTCATGCCAAGGCGAAGCTCGAAGCGCTCGGCGCCTCGGTCACGGCGATCGTGGCCGATCTGGCGACCGAGGCCGGTATCGCTGACGTGATCGCCCAGACCATGGCGGCGCACGGTCGCGTCGACATTCTGGTGGCGAACACCGGTGGCCCGCCAACCGGCGCCGCGATGGCGCATTCGTGGGAGACGTGGACGCAGGCCAGTGAGTTGCTGCTGCGCAGTGTGGTGGAGCTCACGCGGGCGTTCGTGCCGGGCATGCGTGAGCGGAAGTGGGGGAGGGTGGTGTCGATCACGTCATTGGCCGTGAAGCGTCCGCAGGGATCGCTCGTGCTCAGCAACAGTCTGCGGGCCGCCGTCACAGGGTATCTGCGCACGCTGGCTGATGAAGTCGCGGCCGATGGCGTGACCGTGAACTCGGTGCTTCCCGGTTTCACCGCCACTGAGCGACTCGATGCGCTGGCCAGTGCGACCTCGACGCGCACCGGACAGAGCCGCGAGTCGGTGTTCGATGGGTGGACGGCGGAAACGCCGGTTGGTCGCCTCGGCCGCCCGGATGAGTTGGCCGCGGTGATAGCTTTCCTCTGTTCCGCGCGTGCCGGGTTCATGACCGGGCAGGCCGTGTTGGTGGATGGCGGTGCTGTGCGCTCCCTGCTCTAGCCTTCCCCTTTCCCTTTACTGCAGCGTGCCGACATGAGCCAACTTGCCGAGACCCAGTGGATCTGGCGCGATGGTGCGTTCATCCCGTGGGCGGATGCCACGATCCATGTACTGAGCCATTCCGTGCAGTTCGGGTCGAGCGCCTTCGAGGGCATTCGTGCGTACAATACGCCGCGTGGTCCGGCGATCTTCCGTCTGCGTGAGCATCTCACACGGCTGTTGATGTCGTGCAAGATCTATCGCATGGATGTGCCCTACACGATCGACCAACTCCTGGCCGCGTCGCGTGAACTGATCGTCCGCAACGGCGTGGATTCGTGTTATCTCCGTCCGATGGTCGTACGTGGTTACGGCTCGGCTGGCATGGTGCCGACCGGTGCGCCGGTCGAGGTCTATCTGCCGTGCTGGCCGTGGGGGACGTACCTCGGCGCCGGTGCGCTGGAGAACGGTGTGGATGCCTGCATCTCGTCGTGGCATCGTGTGGAGCCGAACACGATTCCTGCGATGGCGAAGATCGCCGGTAACTACCTCAGCGGTCAGCTCATCAAGATGGAAGCGCTGGCCAACGGCTACGCGGAAGGCATCGCGCTGAGCCCGAGCGGTATGGTGAGCGAAGGCTCGGGGCAGAACGTGTTTTTGGTGTCGGGCGGTACCATCGTGACCACGCCACTCGACGGCACGATCCTGGGCGGCATCACGCGCGACACGATCATGACGCTGGCGCGTGAAGCGGGTATCCCGGTGCGCGAAGCGCACATCCCGCGTGAGATGCTGTATATGGCCGACGAAGTGTTCTTCACCGGCACGGCAGCCGAGATCACGCCGGTGCGCAGCATCGACAAGATCACGATCGGTGCCGGCAAGCCGGGTCCGATCAGCACACTGATGCAGACGCAGTATCTCGACATCGTGCATGGTCGCGTGGACGATACCCACGGCTGGCTGACGTACTGCCGCGATTGATCGTGTTGCTGTGCAACGCAAGAGCGCACGCGACACCGCTGTCGCGTGCGCTCTTCTCTATATGTCTCGCATCACCCGGTTCTGACGAATGGCGCTGACCTCCACCATGTATGCGTTCGACATCGCGCTCGCCAATGTCGATCGCGGCGTGTACGAGTCCCTCGAGTTCCGGATGGCGATGCATCCGTCGGAATCGGCGGAGTACTTCGTCGCGCGCCTGCTGGCGTACTGCCTTGAATACACGGAAGGGATCGCGTTCTCTCGCGGCATTTCCGATCCGGACGATCCGCCCCTGAGTGTGCGTGACCTGACGGGTAGCCTGAAGGTGTGGATCGAGCTCGGGGCACCGGACGCGGCGCGGTTACACAAGGCGAGCAAGGCCGCGCCACGGGTGGCGGTCTACACCCACCGCGATCCGGCGCAGCTGTGGCGGCAGTGGGAGGGAGAGAAAATCCATCGGGCCGAGCAGATCGAGCTGTATGCGCTCGATCGCGAACTGATCGACGCGATCGCCGAGAAGCTCGACCGGCGCATGAAGTTGGAGCTGTCGGTCACCGATGGCACGATCTTCGTCAACGTGGCCGGCTCGACGCTGAGCGGCACCCTCGAGCGCCGCACGGTCCGGGCGTCGTAAGGCGTGCCGGGATTTCGGGGATGTCATTCACGACGACGGTTCGATCTCCTCACCGGGATCAGCACCGGCGTCCCCCCCGCGTTTGCGCTAGAATACGGCCATGCCCTCCGCTCCGATCGCTTCTCCGACCACCATTGCCGTGCCTGATGCTCTCGCGAAGGATGTGCTGCTCGATGTCGTGCTCGATGTAGTCCGCGCGGACCCGCTGTGTGCGGAAACGCCGGCGCGGTTCCTGACGGCGCCGATCACTCCGGCGCCCAGCGTGTACGTGCGCAGCAACTTCGCGCTGCCGTCACTCGATGCGACGCACACGATCGACATCGGTGGCGCCGTGCGGTCGCCGTTCGCGATGTCGTTGCCCGAACTGGCGGCGTTGCCGCAGCGTCATGTCACGGTCACGATGGAATGCGCCGGTAACGGCCGGATCGGCATGGACCCGGTGCCCACGGGAGAGCCATGGCGCTTTGGCGCGGTGAGTACCACGACGTGGTCAGGCGTGTCGCTGCGCACGCTGCTGGAGCGCGCGGGGCTGGCACCGGATGTGGTGGAGATTCTCGGGTTCGGCGCCGACGCGGGACCGCGTGACGATGCCGACGGCGAGGTGCGCTTCGCGCGGTCACTCCCACTCGCCGACGCCATGCATCCGGACACCATCGTGGCCACGCACATGGCGGGCGCGCCGCTGT
The DNA here is from genome assembly GCA_903894655.1 of uncultured Gemmatimonadota bacterium. Taxonomy (GTDB): domain Bacteria; phylum Gemmatimonadota; class Gemmatimonadetes; order Gemmatimonadales; family Gemmatimonadaceae; genus Gemmatimonas. Next base: position 631 of record CAITQY010000315.1, on the reverse strand, counting down.
CGGTGGATCACGGAGCGCCCATTCGTCTGATCGTGCCGGGTTGGTACGGCATGGCGAGCGTGAAGTGGCTTGCCCGCCTCGAGGCGATCACGACGCCGTTCGCGGGCTACTTCCAGCGGCAGCGCTACGTGTACGAGGTCGACGGTACGGTGGAGCCGGTGCGCCGCGCGCGCGTGAAGTCGATGATCACGTCACCGCTTGACGGTGGATCGTGCCCGCGTACCGTGACGGTGCAGGGCTGGGCGTGGTCGGGCGCCGGTGCGATTGCGCGCGTGGAGCTGGCGGTGAACGAGGCGCCGGTGTGGATCGAGGCGGCATTGGGGACGCCGGCATCAGCCTATGCATGGATGCCGTTTGAAGCAGAGCTGATGTTGCCGGATGCGGCGACGGTAACCCTCTGGAGTCGCGCCACGGATACGGCAGGGAATACGCAGCCGGCGCAGATTCAGTGGAACCGGTTTGGATACGGGAATAATGGAATACGGGGAGTCGTGGTGGCGGTTAGTGGATGAGGGGCGGCGGGGCGCTAAGAGCTAGGGGCGCTAACAATTGACGGCGCTGACAGTTAACGGCGCTGACAGTTGACGGCGCTGACAATTGACGGCGCTGACAGTTAACGGCGCTGACAGTT
>CAITQY010000314.1 GCA_903894655.1 uncultured Gemmatimonadota bacterium | reverse complement strand
TGCGCGCGCGTTCACGCCGGTCATGCTGGAGCGCGCACTCTGGGCGACACGCGCCACTGCCAAGTGGGACGCCACCTCGTGACCACGGCCGATGTGGTGATCTGCGGCGCCGGCATCGCCGGCATCGCCACCGCGCACGCGCTTGCGGTGACGCATGGCGTGCGCAACGTGGTGCTGGTCGACGAACGGGCGCCGCTCACGCTCACCAGCGACAAGAGCACCGAAGCGTATCGCAATTGGTGGCCCGGGCCTGACGACGCGATGGTGCAACTGGTGAATCGCAGCATCGACTTGCTGGAACAGTGGTCCGATGCCAGTGACGATCGCTTCGGTCTGAATCGACGTGGCTATCTGTACACGACGCGTGATGCCGAGACGGCCGAGCGGTTCGTGGCGGATGCTCAGCGCGCGACGGAGCAGGGCGCCGGTGTGGTGCGCACGTATCGGTCGGTAGCCGAGGCGTCCACGTACCAGCGCAGCGCACACCGCGGATTTCGCGGCGTGCCTGATGGTGCTGACCTCTTTCTCGACCGCGACGCCATTCGCCAGCACTTTCCGTGGATGCATCACGACATCGTGGCGGTGCTGCATGCGCGGCGATGCGGATGGTTCAGCGGACAGCAGCTCGGCATGTATCTGCTGGACGAAGCGAAAGCAGCCGGTGTGCAGCTGGTGAGTGGCCGTGTGGAGCGCGTGTTGCAGGAATCGGATGCCGTGAACGGCGTGGAGGTTGCCTGCACCGACGGCACCACGATGCGCATTGCCACGCCGGTGTTCGTGAATGCGGCAGGCCCGTATGCGGCGCAGGTGGGTGCGTTGGCGGGCGCCGAGCTGCCCCTGTTTTCCGAAGCGCACTACAAGATCGCGATCGAGGACACCGCCGGTGTGATCGATCGCGACACCGGCCTGGTGATTCTCGACGACCCGCAATCGCTCGAGTGGAGCGATGAGGAGCGCACCGAACTCGCGGCCGACGAGGCCACACGATGGCTCACCGAGCCCATGCCGGCGGGGATTCATCTGCGTCCGGAAGGCTACGGCGCGAGTCGCACGGTGCTGATGCTGTGGGATTATCACAGCGCGCATCGGTTCAGCGCGCCAGAGTTTCCGATGCCCGACGACGCGCTCTACCCGGAGCTGGTGCTGCGTGGCATGACGTCGCTCGCGCCTGGACTCGCCACGTATCTGGAGCGGCTGCCGCACGCGTATGTCGACGGTGGTTATTACACGAAGACGGCCGAGAATCGTCCGCTGGTGGGGCCGAGCGGCGTACGCGGCGCGTTCGTGTGCGCCGCGTTCTCCGGCTTTGGTTTGATGGCGGCGCCGGCGTGCGGGGAACTGCTCGCCGCGCAGATTGTCGGCGCCGCGCGGCGCAACTACGAGCGGGCGTTCCTGCCCACGCGCTACGACGATCCGGCGTACGTGGCGCAGCTGGCGAACTGGGGCAGCACGGGCCAGCTGTAGGGCAGCTGTTGCGTCAGGGCCGCGGTGCGTTGCGCTTCACTTGTTCGTCCATGATGCGCAGCAGTTCCTGATTGCTCCACGGTTGCCAGCCGTGCGGCTTGAGCGGACGCCCGTAATCGAACTTTCCGGCGTAGTACGGTCCCTTCCCAGGTTCCTTGGTGCTTTCGAGAAAGGTTTCGAAGCGGTAGACGCCGAGGTTGAGGAAGTAGTTGTCCATGTCGCCCACGGCCACGTGCAGCTTGCCTACCAAGCGTGGGCCGATCGTGGCCCAGTTGCGCTCCACGTAGTCGCGCAGATCGTAGCCGTTGGCGCGCATGGCTTCGGCCACGCTCTTGTCGATCACCCCGGTGCGCTTGTCCCAGAGCGGCTTTGGATAGCCATCGGCACCGACCGGCGCCCACGCCGCCTGCCAGCCGTCCCATTGACCGCCCGAGCGTCCCTTGGTGGCGATCACCAACTCGGCGCTGTTCTCCTCCCGCATCGTGAGTTCTGTCATGCCTTCGGGCGAACGGCTCGACGGCACTTCGCGCGGCAGCCACGAGCGCTCGTTCATCACGAACGCATTGGCGTCGGCGTACACGTTGCCGAACTGATAATTGCGGAAATCGAGCTGGTCGGGATACAGCGACCACGCCCCACCAAACACGTCGGGATAATGCACCTGCAACGCGAGCACGTCCCAGCCGCCGGTGGAGCCGCCGGTGAGTGTGCGGGCGTGGCTCGACGGAATCGTGCGATAGCGCCGGTCGATCGCGGGGATCAGCTCCTGCGTAATCGCGTCGCCGTACGGCCCGTTGTTGGCCGAGTTCAGCACGTAGCTGTCGTCGTAGAACGGCGTGGGATGCTGAATGAACACGGCGATGAATTCGGGCACACGGCCGGTGGTCCACGCCTGCTGAAATTCGCACCCCGGTTCGCGTGCGCTGCGCAGCAAGCGCGTGGCCTTGGCCTGCGCGGTCTCCGGCGTGTCGCATCCCTCGAAGGTAAAGCCGAACGGCGCGCGTTCGCTGAAGTGACCCACCGTGTACACCACCGGATAGCGCTTGCTGGTGTTCTGCTCGTAGCCCTTGGGGAGCAGCACCACGGCGCCGATCGGCATGTCGTGATTCCAGAAGGCACTCACCTTCTTCGACGTCATCTTGAAGCGCTGCACCCACGGGGAATCGGTGAGGGTGGCCACGGGCGGCAGCACTTTCGTGAGCGACAGCGCGATGGTGGGATTGGTGGCCGGATCGATGCGGATCTTCTGCACCGCGCTCACCAGCGACCCCGGCGCATTGTTGAAGCGCTGTCCCTCCCACGAATCCATGTGCGCCCAGATCGTGTGGCCGTCGGCGCGTGTGAATGGCGTGTAGGGCAGGATCATGCCCTGCACGAAGTACTCGCCGGCCGGCAGCTGCTTGAGCGAGGCCACCGGGAAGCCGAGCGTCGAGGCGTCGATGGTGGCCACTTGGCCGGGGCGCAGTCCTTCGACGTCGATGCCGAAGAACGGCTCGCTGTTGCGGCTGGAGCTGGCCTGCTGTCGTGGTTCACTGCGATCGGTGCGCGCGATGAAGAAGAACGCGCGACCGGTGATGGGGCCGGATGCCACGGACGCGTCGTAGCGGAGCTGCACCGTTTGCGCCGCGGTGGGTACGCTGGACAACACGACGCCGATAGCGACACCGGAGGCCAGGAGTGCGGCACGGAGCGGGAGACGGAAAAGCGACATGGCGGTCAGTGCTGATGCGAGGGAGGCGGTGGCGAGGCGAAGACGTTGACACGATGCTCGTCGAGGGGGTTCGCGGCGACGACGAAAACCTCGCACCCGGTGGTCTCCCGCGCGAGCTGCATCGCCATCTGCGAGCCATCCCAAAAGCGTTGCCGCTGGCCAGGCTGCACGGCGATCTGGCCCGCAACGATTCTGGTCATGTCGTCGGGGAGGAGGTCCAGACCGCAGCGCTCTGATGCAGCCCCTCTCAACAAATCGCCGTGAACGACGGCGAGATAGCGCTGCAGTGACACGACGTACCGCATCGTCGCTGTCGGCAGCAGTGAAACGTTGTGCGCTCGCGCGCCGTTCGGCCGCAATTCGCTCTGCCAAGTACACCTTGAGGAGCGACTGGTACGGGACATCACGCTGATTCGCCAACACCTTGAGCTCGTCGAGGAGCCCTTGTGGCAGGCGCAGCGAAATCGTCGCGGTGGACGGCTTCAGATTCGGAAATGCCACGCGGGTCGCCTGCGGATACTCGAAAACTCCGACGTATCCGCCGCCGCCCAGAACGCCCGCTCCTCGTCTTCGGAGCGGAACGTCGGGATCGGCTTACGGGGCGTCGTGCGGGGTTTTGGCATACAGGGTTCGCTCCTTGCGACTCATCGGCCGGGCTGAAATCACACGGACCAGATCGCGACGCACGGTGAAGATCACCGCGAGTCGCCGATCCGCCGCCGTACGGCCCAGCACGAGGTAGCGCGGCTCTCGGGTGGAGTGCTTGGCATCCTCGGCCAGCAGCACCGGCTCATAAAAAAAGACTTCCTCGGCTTCGTTCCGCGAGACTGCGTGCCGAGCCCAGTTGTGATCCGCATTCCCACGATCCCAGTCAACGCCGGCCAGTCGGGCCGCGAAGGCGGAAAAGTCAGTCACCCTAAAAGTATTTGCTGATCATATACAGCACGCCCGTGGTCCCGCCGCGCGATACGCGCCCCCAGGCGCATGGCCTCCTCAAGCCAAGTGCCGTACTCCGTCTGCATTCCGGACACTCACGTCGTCACCCAAACCAATCGACAGCCACACCGGACTTCGCTACTCTACCCAGCAGAGAGTCCGGTTTGCGCTGGGCCAGTCCATCGTAACGCCTCCCCCGAACGACAGATGCCCTCCCTCCGCTTGCTCGTGGTTGGTGCCTCCCAGGGCACCGGTGCGCTCACGGTCTCGGCCGCCCTTGCGCGCGGCCACCAGGTCACCGCGTTCTCACGCAGCCCCCAGACGCTCACGATCGAGCATGAGTCGCTCACGAAGCGAGCGGGGAGCTTTCATGATGCCGCCGCCGTGGATGCTGCGGTGGTGGGGCACGACGCCGTCATCATCACCGCCCATTCGTCGCTCGCGGGGTTCAAGGAGAACCCAACCTACGTCTCGTCGGGCATCGCGCTCGTGATCGAGGCGATGAAGCGCCACCGGGTGCCGCGGTTGGTCGTGGTCAGCGCCCTCGGGTCCGGTGAGAGCCGCGTGCTGCTTGGCTGGTTCATCCGGACCGTGATGAAGGACGGTCTGCTGAAGCTGCCGTCGCAGGATCACGAGCGGAAGGAGGCCCTGACGCGGGCGTCCGGCTTAGA
>CAITQY010000313.1 GCA_903894655.1 uncultured Gemmatimonadota bacterium | reverse complement strand
GACGAAGGTATTTCTCGTCTTCGTCTTTTGGGTCCCGTTCGGGCTCGGGATCGCGTCGATCATGGGATTCAAAGGGACGACGCGGTTTCTCGTGGCCCTCGCGTTCGCCGTCGTACTGGCCATAGCGGGGGTGCTCGCCATTTTGATCGCGCAATGGATTGGGGCGAGCGTTCTGCAAACGTTTGTGAACCCACACGGCTCGCGCGCGCCGGTCGTGATCACAAGTCGCGCGGAGTCGTTGGCGGCCCGCGGACGGTACGAGGAGGCCACCGCGGAGTTTGCCGCACTGCGAGCCACGTATCCGCATGACGTTCCCCTGCTGCGCATCGAAGCCGAGTACCACGCCGGCGTGGGTGGCAATCCGCAACTGGCTGTGCAGGTGCTGAATCAGCTGCGCCGGGTGCCGAACGTGCCCGGCACGGTCGAGCGTTATGCCACACATCGCCTCCTAGACCTGTATCTTGGAGTGTTGGCCGATCCCGGCCGCGCCATGGTCGAACTCCGGCGTATGGCCGATCGCTTTCCCGACACGCCCGACGGACAGGGCGCCCTGGCCGAACTCCGGCGCCGACGCGACCACCTCGCACAGGACCAGACGAACACATGAAGGAAGCCACGATCATCGGCCTGATTTCCGACACGCACGGACTGGTGCGCCCCGAGGTGTTCGCGGCGCTCGACGGCGTGTCGCGCATCTTTCACGCGGGTGACGTGGGGCCGCCGGAGGTGCTGATCGAGCTCGCCACGATTGCGCCGATTCAAGCGGTATGGGGCAACACCGATGCGCCGGGCCGGTCGGACTTGGTGGAGCGCATCGAAGAAACGATCGACGGCGTGCGCATCGTGGTCACCCACGGACACGAAATCGGCAGCGTGAACCCGCCGCGATTGGTGAGTGCCTACATGAAGGCCGACGTGATTGTGTACGGACACACCCACGTGCAGCTGGTCACCAAGGCGGCGCGTCGGATTGTGGTGAATCCCGGAGCCGCGGGCCCGCGCCGGTTCAAGCTGCAGCCGAGTGTGGCGAAGCTGTACATCCTGAACGGGAAGGCGGACGTGGAGTTGATTCCGCTTGGGATTCCGGAGGACGTCGTGGTCGATGATGATGGATTGGAGTAGGCGGATAGACTCACGTGGGTTACGGGTTTTGAGTTCGGGTTTCGAGTTGTGGGTTAGCCGACTCACCACGCGAAACTCGCACTCGCGACTCCAAGCTCACGTGAGTCTGTCCGAATTTCGCACCAATGTTTCTAGCGCCCCGACCACCGTGTCGCCCTTGAACGCCGCGTCGTTCGGTCTCGTGCGGAACCACGACTCGATCATAAGCAATTCGTCGAGTTGATCGACCACCGCACCGGTGGGCACCTGCACGCCGCGCTGCTCCAGCGCCTGCAGTGCGGTGACCGACTCCGCATCGGTGCAACGCGCCTCGGCCACCACGCGCCCGTGCCGGACGAGATACAACCGGTCATCGCCGTCGCGCCCGGGCATGGCATACACGAAGCTGGGCTTGGTGATCGCCTCGCGCACGCGCGCCAGCTGCCCGTCGAGCTCCTGCAGCGCCGTGAGTCGGTCGCGCAGCCAACCGGCGCGCTCGTAGCTGAGTGCGGCGCTGGCCGCCGACATTTCGCGCACGAGATGCTGGTGGGGCGAATCGTCGCGTCCTTCCAGCACGGCCCGTGCGCGGGAGAGCTGCGCGCGATACGCGTACTCTGTGGTGGCGCCAACACACGGCCCCAGACAGCGGCGCGTTTCGTAGCGATGGCAACCGGGGGTGCGCTCGAGCGACGGGTGCACCATGTCGTCGAAGAGATCCACGGCATCGTGCAGGACCATGGGCACACGGTCGGTGCAGTCACGGAGCCCCAACGCGTCGTTGAGCACCCGCAGCGCCTCGACCAGTGGCCGCCGCGACGCGAACGGCCCGATGACCTGCGCCGCCTGTTTCGCGCGCGCCGCGGCACTCGCCCGCTGAATGCGCAGCCGTGGGGCGGGGCCGCCAGCGACGGTGATCACCCACCACTTATCGAGCGGACGCGCAGCCTTGATGTTGTACTTCGGAAGATGGGCCCGAATGAGGCGCACTTCGCGCAGCAGGGCGGCGAACTCGCTGGGCATCGGCTCCCACTCGATGCGCGAGGTTTCGCGCAGCAACCGCGAATGACGATGCTCGGGCCAGGGTAGACGGAAGTACGATAGCAGCCGTGTGCGGACCTGCGTGCTCTTGCCCACATATAGCACTTCGCCGTGCACGCCGCGCATGAGGTATACCCCGGGCACGTTGCGCATCTGCTCGCGCACCTGCGCGCGGAGCCGCTGCACGTCGGCGTCGGGGGACCCGACCGACAGGTCGAGCTGGGTGGCCAGCTTGGCGCGGGACTTACCGGATGACCTACCGGCCGATTTACCGCTGGCAGTGCGAGCAGAAGACCGTGCTGCGCCCATCGATCGCGTGCGTCCCGACCAAGCGGCGACCGCAGGCGAGACAGGGTTCACCGGCACGGCCGTAGGCTGCCAACTGCTCGACGAAAGATCCCCGTTCACCGCGGGCGTCCCGGTAGTCGCGGAAACTCGTGCCGCGGGCCGCGATGGAGGCGGTTAACACGGCACAGAGCTGCGCCCGCAGTGCTGCGCTTTCCTGCGAGGAAAGAGTACGCGCTTCGCGCGACGGATCGATTCCGGCCAGCCACAGAGCCTCGTTCGCGTAGATGTTGCCGACGCCGGCGAGTCGTTTCTGGTCCATCAGGAACACTTTGATGGCCTGTTTCGACTCCCGAACAAGTCCCGAAAACTCGGCATCGCCGAGCTG
>CAITQY010000312.1 GCA_903894655.1 uncultured Gemmatimonadota bacterium | reverse complement strand
TGCTTGCTTCCGCCCTGGAGCTGCATATCGCCGATGAGCCCACGACGCTCCGCGGTATAGCGTCGCTGCGCCTCACGGAGCGCCGCTTCACGAGCCCGTACCTCCGGGCGCGCCCGCAGCGCAACCGACTTCACCGTGTTGCTGTCGGGGGCCGCCGGCATGTTCGGGGCGGCCAGTGCGGCCAGCACGGCCAAGGCGTCTGGGCGCACGCCGAGCACGCGGGCCAACTGGGCGCGGGCGCGGGCGGCGTCACCGGTGGCGGTCACGAGCGACACGCGGGCGCGGTCCGCCTCGAGCTGCGTGCGCAGCCCCACCGCTTCCGACACCAGCCCCTCACGGAGCCGGGTGGCGTCGACGCTGGCGATCTCGGTGAGCGCTTCTAATTGACGGGTGGCCACCGCCAGCGCGCCGTCGGCCGCGGCGGCGTGCACCCAGGCTCGCGCCACCTCCATTTCGGCCTCGCGACGTTCCGCCACCGCGTCGGCCTGCACGCGCAGGCGGCCCGCGCCGGTGGCTTGGCGTAGGGCGAGCCGTCGGCCGGTGAGGTCGAGCGGGATGTAGGCCGTGGCGAAGATGTCGGGCTGCAGCGAGCTCCCGAGATTCTCGCGGCGCCATTCTATGCTAGGGTTGGGCCATTGGCCCGATTCTCCGACGCGGCCACTGCCGGCCATCTCACGCGCATCGGCGATTTTGCGGAGCGGCCCACTGGTACGCGCCACGTGCAGCGCGGCGGCGAGATCGAGCGGGGCGGCCTGCGCGAGCAGTGGCGAGGTCGGACTCGCGGCCAGCGCAACCGACGCGGCCAGCACCGCGAGGGCCGACTTGGGCTTCCTTCGGAAAGGTGGGAAAACGTTCATGGGCCAACCTATCAGCCCTTGATGAACGTTTCGTGAATGGCCCGACCGTCACAGGGTGCAGATGCCCGCCCCGTGATGTGACCATCATCTCACTTCCGGTTCGGATGTCCTCAAGTTCACGCGAGGCCGAGCCGATGTAGACAGTGTGGCGGGGCGATCGCTCGCCCTGCGAATCGCCCTGCGAATGACCTCAGCTCTCCGCACCGTGCCCGTACTCACGCCTGCCTTCTCCCACGCGGTGATCGACGTCGATCACGAGGCGCCCGATCCTCTCTCCTGTCTGGTTCGTGCCTACGACCGCGCCATCCGCGCGTGTGAAGCATTCGACCACGACGGCGCGCGAGACGCCATCAGTGTGCTGCGATGCGCACTGGAGCTCGACTCCCCCGCAGCGACCAGCTTTGACGCGCTGTACGCGTGGTGCGAAGACTCGGTGGACTGCCATGACTTTGTCGGCGCCGCCCAGTGCCTTCGCGCGCTCCGTGACGCCTGGCGTCGCGCCGCGAAGCCCAAGCCCAAGCCCTTGACCTTCTCGCGTTTCCGGGCCGGCCAGCCCGTGTGCTGAACGGCGACGACCGCCCGCGCACTCCCCCGCTCGCTAGCTCGTGGCGAGCGGGAGTCGCACTTGGACCAGTGTTCCACGAGGCACGCTCCCAGTCACGGTGATCGTGCCATGATGTTGTCGCACGATCCACGCGGCAATCGCCAGCCCAAGGCCGCTACCATCGGGACGCGTGAGACGAGCGGCATCACCGCGAAAGAAACGGTCGAAAATACGAGCACGCTCGTGCTCCGGAATGCCGATGCCGTCGTCTTCGACGTCGAGCAGCACCACGCCGTCGGCCGGACGCACCCGCACGCGCACGGTACCGCCCTCCTGGCTGTATCGGATGGCGTTGTCCACCAAAATGCTGATCATGCGCGGCAACAGTGACGCATCGCCGACCACCGGCGATTCTTCTATGGCACTGTAGTCGAGCGTGAGCAGTCGACACTGCGCCTCCGGCTGCCAGCGCGGCAGTTCATCCATGACCACGTCATCGAGGAACAGCGACTCGACGCGCATCGGCGCGTCCTCGCCGGCCGCATCGGCGCGCGCGAGCTGCAGCAATTCGTCCACCTGCTGCGAGACGGCGCGCAGCTCCTGATCAATCGCGGGTAACACGATAGTGTCGCTCGTGATCGCGGGCTCCAACATGGCCACTTCTACCCGTGCGCGCAGCCGGGCGATCGGCGTGCGGAGTTCGTGCGCCGCATCGGCCAAGAACTCACGTTGCTGTGCGAGCGCGCCATCGAGTCGATCCAACAGCGCGTTGAAACGCACCCCGAGCCGCCCAAGTTCGTCGGTGGGATCGTCGATCGGCAAGCGCGCACCACTGGCCGGCGCAATGCGCGACGCGGCCTCGGCCATGCGGCCGACCGGGCGCAGCGTGCGACCGGTGAGCCACCACCCGACCACCGCCGCGCACAGCACGAGCAGGGGAATCCCGACCCCGAACCACCGGTCGATCTGCGCCTGCAACGCAATCACATTCGCTGCGCTGGCGTCGACCTCGATGTCCCATTGGGGTGCG
>CAITQY010000311.1 GCA_903894655.1 uncultured Gemmatimonadota bacterium | reverse complement strand
GGCGACCCCATACCCCATACTCCATACCCCTTACTGTTGTTTGTACACGACGGCTCGTCGGCTGCTCACAAACTTTATCGATTTTTTTATGTCCACATCCGCCATTGCGCGGTACCACGACGCGTTGCAGGATCGCGCCATCGCGCAGGCCAGCGCCGAGGTGCTGGACCGGCAGCTGCGGCATGACGGGCTCTTCTTTGGCGAGCGACCGTTGTGCAGCGTACTCCGTCCGCGCTTCCTCAGCCTTGGCCAACACCAACTATTGGCGCGCGCCTGCGCCCTGGTCGGCTCAGCCTTCGAAAAGGTCCGGGTGGCCGCTATGGCGGACTCGGCTTTACGCGCCCAGTTCGGTCTGACGGCGTGGGAAGAACAGCTGATCCACGCCGACCCCGGCTTCGATGTCGCCAGTCCCACCTCGCGCCTCGATGCCTTTCTCGCGGAAGGGGAGGGCGGGCTCAAGTTCACCGAATACACCGCGGAGACGCCGGCGGGAGCGGCCTACAACGACGCGCTGTCGCGCGCGTTCCTGTCGTTGCCGGTGATGCACGAGTTCAGCCGGACCCACATCGTGCTGCCGCTGCCCGCGGCGCCCTCGGTCGTGCACACGCTGCTTAACGCCTACTACCGGTGGCGCGGCGTGCGCGAGGCGCCCACCATCTGCATTCTCGATTGGAAGGAAGTGCCGACCTCCAGCGAATTCGTGCTCTTCGAGCGCGAGTTCAAGGCGCTCGGGATCGACGCCTTCATCGGTGACCCGCGCGACGCGGAGTACACGAACGGCAAGTTGATGATCGGCGGCAAGCACGTCACGCTCATCTATAAGCGTGTCCTGATCGACGAACTGGTCACCCGCGAGGGGCTCGATTCTCCCGTCATCCGTGCTGTGCGGGAAGGTGTGGTGTGCATGGTGAACCCCTTCCGCTGTAAGATGTTACATAAGAAGGCCTCGCTTGCTGTGTTAAGTGATGAACGGCAGGCCCCGCTGCTCTCCGCCGACGAACGGGCGGCGGTCGCCGCCCATGTGCCGTGGACACGGGTGGTGGAGGCGCGACACACGCAGCATGGCGCCAGTACGGTGGATCTGTTGGAATTCACCGCCGCCAACCGCGCCACCCTCGTGCTCAAGCCCAACGACGAGTACGGCGGGAAAGGCATCGTGCTGGGCTGGACGGTGAACGACGCCGAGTGGGACGCGGCGATCACGACGGCCCTTGCCGAACCGTATATCGTGCAGGAGCGGGTGGAGGTCCCCAGTGAACTGTGGCCGGCCTGGACCGACGGCGCGCTCCATCTTGGAGAACGTATGCTCGACACCGCACCCTTTCTCACCGACGGCATTACGATGTCGGGGTGCCTCACCCGCATTGCGACTGATCCGCTGCTCAACGTCACGGCCGGCGGTGGCTCGAACGTTCCAACCTTTCTCGTCGAACAACGCTGATGTCGTCTTTGAAGCGCCCGGTGATTGGGCTCACCACGCAAACGCTGCACTCGATCGATGGCATTCCACCGGGGTTGCCCTCGTCGTGGGTGATGAATCAGCGCTACTTCCTGGCCGCGACGATGGTCGGGGCCGTGCCCTGGATGATCCCCCTGCTCGACGACGATCTGCTCACGTTGCGTGAGATCTATGAGCGGCTGGACGGCATCCTGATTCCGGGTGGGGTGGACATCAGCCCCGCCGAATACGGTGAGGCGGTCCGCAAGGAATGCGGCAATCTCGACCCGGCGCGCGACCG
>CAITQY010000310.1 GCA_903894655.1 uncultured Gemmatimonadota bacterium | reverse complement strand
TCTCGCCGCGACGAGGCATTGACCCCGTATGATTCGATTCGCCGCCATTGTCCCCGTTCTGCGCGTTGCTGATGTCGAACGCTGCATGACGTGGTATCGCGAGATCCTCGGCTTTTCCGTGGATCCCTTCCCCGACGTCGCCCCGTTTGCGTTCTGCATTCTGCGGCGCGACGGAACGGAGCTGATGCTTCGCCGCACGAGGACCCCCATTGCGCGCACGCCCGCCGCTCACGATTGGGATGTGTACCTGCGGCTCGAGGGTAAGGAGCTGACGGCGCTGCTCGATCATGCGCGGCGTCGGACGCCGCTGGTGCGCGGTCCGGAACTGATGCCGTACGGCCAGATCGAGTTCGAACTCGAGGATCCCGAAGGGCACCGCATCTGCGTGGCCGAAGTGCTCGACGACGTGAAGGGCTTCCCCCGCGCGGTCGACTAAGCCGGTCGATCAGCCCGTCGATTAGGCCGGCACGGGCGCGGACGTGGGGCTCGTCAGGCGACTGACGAGCACCATGGCCACCACGTTCAGGACCAGGGCGAGAAAGCCGGCATTGATGTCGGTGACGCGGGGCGACCATCCCGGGAACAGTGTGGCCAGGGAGACCCCGCCGAGCGTGGTAGCCGCCACGGCAGCCTCGCCGACGACGATGCCAGCGATCGCGCCGGCGGCAGAGATGCGCGCCGTTGGGAACAGTGATGCCAAGAGCGCGGGAAAGAGCTGCGTCACCATGCTGTAGGCCATCAGCAACAGCGTGACGAGCGTGCTGCCACCACGGAAGGTGAACAACAGCGCGACGCCGGCCAACAGCGGCACAAGCAGCCGCGCGAACGTGGCGGAGTCGGCGGGCTGTCCTTCACGCGGCGGTCGCAGGATGCGTGCGAGCGTGGTGGCGATGCTCATGAGAATGAGCGAACCCGGCACGAGGGCGGTGAGCAGCCCCGCGGCACCGACCAGTCCCACAATCCACGGTCCGAACGTATCGCGGGTCACGCGGAGGAGCGCGAGATCTACCTCGGCGCCTTGCAGTCCCGGTATCGACAGCAGCGCGGCAAACCCAATGAAGAAAACGAATAGCAGGACCAGCTGATACAGCGGCATCAGCGCAGCATTGCGGCGAAACACGGAGGCATCGCGCGCGGTGAATACTGAGCCGAACGTATGTGGCCACATGTAGAAACCGAGTACGGTCAGTAGCACGGTGCTGGCGAACCAGCTGGGCGACATGCCGCTCGATGGCAGCGTGAGGAAGTCGGGGTGTTCGGCGGTGATGCGTGCGAACATCGGACCGATGCCGCCGTGCAACTTATAGGGCAGTACGAGCCCGAGTCCGATCACACACACGAGGACCATCGCGTCCTTGAGCGCCGCGGTCATGGCGGAGCCCCGCACGCCGGAGAGCACCACGTAAATCACCGTGGCCGTGGTCCCGATCCATATGGCCGCGTTGGCACTGATCGCGCCATACGACGATTCCGACACGATGATGCCGAGTCCCTTGAGCTGCAGCACGAGATAGGGCATGAGCGCCGCGATGCTCACGACGGCCACCAGATTGCCGAGTGCCGGACTGCCGTACGCTCGCGTGAAGTACTCCGACTGCGACAACACCTTCCACGCGGTCGCGCGCTGCCAGATTGCCGGGAGCAGCCAGTACGACATGATGTACGCGACGGCGCCATACGCGATGATATAGAACGCCGGCGCGCCGCGTCCGTAGGCCCAGCCGCTGCCGCCGAGAAAGGTGAACGTGGTGTAGATCTCGCCGGCGAGCAGCATGAACACGAGGATCGTGCCGAAGCCGCGATTGCCGACGCTCCACTGTTCGAGACTGGTGGTGCCGCCGGTGGTGCCGCCCGCACTGCGCGCCCCGCGAACGCCGAGCAGCAATGCCAGCAGCAGTGTGGCCGACAGGATGCCCAGCGAGATGATCATGAGCGGCGACTATCGAGCGCGCCGATGACCGCCATGACGACCGATGCCATGAGCACCCAGCACACGATCCACCCAAGGAGAAACGGCATCCCGAGAATGCGTGGCTCAATGCGATTGGCGAACCAGGGGGCGCCGAGAATGGCGACTGCCGGAACCAGCGCCAGCAGTCGATAGGGTTTCGTCATGCCGCGCCGAGCAGATCGAGCGTGGCGGCGGTGAGATAGCGCAAGCCGATGTCGAGCGAGCGCTCGTCGATCTGGAAGCGCGGGTGATGATGCGGAAAGTCGATGCCGACGTCCACGTTGCCGGCCCCGATGAACGCGAAGACGCCCGGGGCCCGCTGCTGATAGGCCGAGAAATCCTCTCCGCCCATTGTGGGGCGCATGTCGATCAGCGTGTCGGCGCCGAAGCTGTTGACAACCACGTTGGTCAGTCGCGCGGTGAGGGCCGGGTCGTTGATGACGGGACGGTATCCGGGCTCATAACGGAATTCGTAGGAGGCGCCGAACGCGCTGGTTACGCCCTTGATGATGCGCTCGATCGTCACGGGCACGGTGGTGCGCAGCGTGGGGTCGAACGTGCGCACGGTGCCGGCGAGATAGGCCGTGTTGGGGATCACGTTGAACGCGGTGCCAGCCATGAACTGTGTGACCGACACCACCACGGGGTCGAGTGGATCGACGGTGCGCGCGACGACGTGCTGCAGCGCCGAAACGACCTGCGCCCCGACAGCGATCGGATCGATCGTGCCGTGCGGGATGGCGGCATGACCGCCCTTGCCGATGATAGTGCACTCGAAGGTGTCGGGTGCCGCCATGGCCGGGCCCGCGATGAGTCCGATGCGTCCGACCGGCATGGCCGACCAGACGTGGAGGCCAATCACCTGATCGACCCCATCCATCACGCCCTGTCGCACCATCTCCTCGGCACCACCGGGCGAGAGCTCCTCGGCGTGCTGAAAGATGAATCGCACTTCGCCGCGTAGCTGGTCGCGGTAACGCGCGAGCAGGGTAACCAAGCCGAGGGCGATCGAAGTGTGTCCGTCGTGTCCGCAGGCGTGCATCGCCCCGTCGGATTGCGACCGGTATTCGACGTCATTCTCCTCGTGAATGGGGAGCGCGTCGATGTCGGCGCGAACGGCGAGTACCGGACCGGGGCGACCGGTGCGCAGACGCGCCATCACGCTCGTCTCGGTAGGACGCGAGATCTCGAGGTCGCCGATCTGCTCCAGCACCTGCCGGATGAATCGCGCGGTTTCGTGCTCCTGGAACGCGACTTCGGGCCGACGGTGCAGCGCCCGGCGCCAGTCAATGACTTGGGGTGCGAGCTGTTGGGCCTCGAGGAGCAAGGCGGCGTGGAGGGCCGGCGAATGAGAGGCAGTCGTCATGGTCACAGATCAGGCACGGGTGGACGCGGACGCTTCTCTAGTGATGTAACCGCTTTGGGCTTCTTTGCGTAGGTTTGACCATGCTCCTACTGCAACCCGCCCCCGCGCCGCCGGCCCCCGCTTCGGCCCCGGTTCCACAGCAGCCGGTCGGCGTCACCACCGGTCTCGATGCGGCGCCGGTGAGCCTGAAGCCGCTCAGCTCGGCTGACGTCGACGCGTTGAAGGCCAAGCGCAGCGAGCTGTCCCGTCAATTGACGTCCGTGCAAAGCCGTCGGGACGAAGTCGCGACGGAATTGCGGCGCACGACCGCAGAGTCGCCCTCCGCCAAGGGGCTGGAGCAGCGCCTGTCGGTCATGGACGAACGCATCGTGCAGCTGGAGCGGGATATCGCGACGAACGGCCGCGAACTGGCCCGGGCGCCCGGCGAACTCGTGTCCGAAGAGGCGACGGCGGAGCGCTACGGTCCCTTTAGTTCGGGACAGCTGACGGCGATCTCGATTGTGTCGATCGTGATGGTGTGGGGACCGCTGGCCTGGGCGGCAGCGCGCATGATGATCAAGCGTTCGAATCAGCCGAAGCCGAGTCCGCAGTTGCTGGAGGGCACGGCGCGCCTGGAGCGCATCGAGCAGGCGGTGGACGCCATGTCGATTGAAATCGAGCGCATCTCGGAAGGCCAGCGCTTCGTGACCCAGCTGATGTCGAGCAAGGCGCCAGCGCCGGCGCTGGCGGAACGCACCGACCTGTCAGCGTAACGCTGGGTTCGCGTGACGCTACGCGGGCATGTCATCGGCGCTCCGGTCGGCCAACATCGTTGGATTCGTCACGATGGGCGTGGTGGGGCGCGGACGCACGATCCCACGCAACCGCTCGTAGTTAAGGCGGAAGAGTTCGACGGCAGCGGGCACGTCGTGTTCGCTGCGCATGCGGAAGCTGATCCACCCCGAGTGCGGCTGGGTACGGTGTGGTTCCGCACGACCGGCGGCGACGAGATCGCGACGCAGTCGCACCGGCATCAGCAGATCGGCGACGCCGTCCAGATGCACGTGCCCAATCTCGCGATGATCGAGACGGACATCGACGCCGCCGAATCGATACGGACGCACGCCCACGCCATCCCACTGCTTGACGATGCCGGCGACGAGTTGGCCGAGGTCGGTGGTTCCCATTCGCATAATCGAGGGAAAACGTGAACCGATTGAAGCGATGCCTGAGCATGCACCCCGATTGGGCGAAAGGCGAGCCATCGGCGCAATCGGAGACGGCGGGGTTTGCTGAGACGAATCGTGTCGCGGTCGGCAGGGATGCGGCGTATCGTCAGGCATGACTCCGATGAACCCTGTTGCCGATGCAATGCTCGATCCGCCGGCCGGTCGCGATGCGCTTCACACGCTGCTCGTTGTGCGCGCGATCAGTTTGCTGGAGGATAATGCGATGACGGTGACGCAACTCGCCGAGGCACTCGCCGTGAGTCGGTCTCATCTGCAGCGGGTCTTCACCCGTGTGGTGGGCTGCACGCCGGCCGAATGGCAACGCGCCCAACGCAGCGAACGGTTACGCACCGGGTTGCCGTTGAGTGCCTCGGTGTCGGGCGCGGCGTTCGACGCGGGCTTCGAGTCGTTACCCAGCGCCTACACGGCCGCGTCGGCGCACCTCGGCATGTCTCCCGGGGCCCTACGACGCGGCGCGGCCGGCGAGACGGTGTTCTACACCGTCGTCCCGTGCGCGCTCGGCTTCGTGTTGGTGGCGATCACCTCGCGTGGCGTCCATCGCGTGGTGCTCGGCGACGATCCGGTCGTGCTCGAGGCGACGTTGCGTGAGGCGCTGCCGGCCGCTGCGATCGTACGCGACGATGCGGAGCTGGGCGATCTCAGCGCGAGTATCGTGGCGCTGGCGAGTGGTGCGGCGTTGTCGCACGCGCTGCCGCTCGATGTACGCGGCACCGCGTTTCAGCAACGCGTGTGGCGCGAGCTGCAGCGGATTCGGCGCGGCGAAACGATTACGTACGCGGAGCTGGCGGCGCGCATCGGCTCACCGACGGCGGTGCGTGCGGTTGGCACGGCCTGTGGCGCGAACCCGGTGGCGCTGGTGGTGCCGTGTCATCGCGTTGTGCGGGCCGACGGTACGCTTGGCGGGTATGCGTGGGGGGTGGAGAGGAAGGCGTGCTTGCTGCGGGATGAGAAACTGCCAACAGCTTAGGAAGCAGGAAGGAGGGTGTCAGGGCGGAGGAGGCAGTCGACTACGCGCCGTTGCTGCTTCCTCCCTCCTGACACCCTCCTCCCTGCTCCCTAGGCTGTTGGCAGTTACGAGCCTGCCGTCAGCACCCGATCAAACGGGGAACAGCATCTCCCGATAACGCGGCAACGGCCAATACTCGTCACCGATGGCGAGTTCGATGGCGTCGGCGGCGTCGCGCACTTCGGCCATTGTGTCGCAGCCGGTGGTCGTGAGATAGCCGGCCTGGCCACCGAGGTCGTCGTGCATGTGCTCGGCCTTGGTGATCACCTTCGTGAGCTCCGCCCGCTTCTTCTGCAGTGTGGCCACCAGCTTCGACACCGAGTTCGCAGCGTCCACGATCGGCTGCATGTTGATGCCGGCCGCCGCGCCCTGACCAGCCGATGCCGCGAGCGTGCCGAGATACGCGTACGCCGCCGGGAGCACCTGCGTGTCGATCATCTGCTGAATCGTGTGCAGCTCGATCAGGATGTCCTTTACGTAGCGCTCGAGACGCACGTGGTAGCGGCTCTCGAGTTCGACGTCGGTGAGGATCTGCGTGTTCTTGAACAGCGCCTTCGCTTCGTCGGTGCGCAGCTGCGCGAGCGCTTCCGGCGTGCGACGCAGGTTGAGCAGGCCACGCTTCTTGGCTTCGACCACCCACTCGTCGGAGTAATTGTTACCCTCGAAGCGCACCGCGGCCGATTCCTTGAAGGCCTTGGCCGCCACCTTGAGCGCGGCGTCGTCGGTGCTCTTGCCGGTCTTGAGCTCCGCTTTCAGCTGCTCGATGATCTCACCGATCGCTTCGGCCACGGCGGCCTGCAGCAACATGACGGGGAAGGCGATGCTCTGCGACGCGCCGACGGCCCGGAACTCGAACTTCGAGCCCGTGAAGGCGAAGGGCGACGTGCGGTTGCGGTCGGTGTTGTCCTGCGCGACTTCCGGCAGCTTGGCCACGCCGAGCGTGAGCATGGCCTGCTCGGCGTTCTTCGGCGACGTCTTGCCGGCGGCGATGTCTTCGACGACCTGCGTGAGTCCCGAGCCAAGGAAGGCGGAGATGATCGCGGGCGGCGCTTCGTTCGCGCCGAGACGGTGCTCGTTGCCGCTCACCGCGATGCCGGCGCGGAGCAGACCGGCATGCTTGTGCACACCCTTCAATACGGCCGCCAGGAAGACGAGGAAGCGGATGTTCTGGTGCGGCGTCTTGCCCGGCTTGAGCAGGTTGGTGCCGTCGAGCGCGTTGTCGGACGTGATCGAGAGCGACCAGTTGCAATGCTTGCCGGAGCCGTTGATGCCGGCAAACGGCTTCTCGTGCACGATCGCCTGCAACCCATGTCGCGGCGCGATCTTGCGGAGGATGCTCATCACGAGATGGTTGTGATCCACCGCGATGTCGGTATCCTCGAAGATCGGTGCGAGCTCGAACTGACACGGCGCCACTTCGTTGTGCCGCGTGACGATCGGCACACCGAGTTTGTAGAGTTCATGCTCGACTTCGCTGATGCAGGCCTGCACGCGCTCGGGGATACCACCGAAGTAGTGGTCTTCGAGCTGCTGGCCACGTGGGGGCGGCGCGCCGATGAGCGCGCGCGCGGCCATGACGAGGTCCGGGCGCAGCGCGAAGTGCGCGCGGTCGATCATGAAGAATTCCTGCTCGACGCCGAGCGTGGTGTTCACGCGCAGCACGCCGGTGTCGCCGATGAGTTCGAGCAACTCCATGGCGCGGTGCGACAGCGTGTCGGAGCTGCGCAGCAGCGGCGTCATTTCGTCGAGCGCTTCGCCGTTGTAGCCGATGAAGACCGACGGAATGCAGAGGTACTTCACGCCACCGGTTTCGCTGATGAACACGGGCGACGCCGGATTCCATGCGGTGTAGCCGCGCGCTTCCCACGTGGCGCGCAAGCCACCTGACGGGAAGCTCGAGGCGTCGGGCTCCGACTGAATGAGCTGCTCGCCCGTGAACGACTCGATCGGAAGCTTGTTCTCGTCGAAGCTCAGGAAGGCGTCATGCTTTTCGGCGGTGAGGCCGGTCTGCGGCTGGAACCAGTGCGTGAAGTGCGTGACGCCGCGCGACATCGCCCATTCCTTGATGACCTGCGCGACAACGGGCGCGATCTCGGAGTCGAGCTTTTTGCCGAGGCGGATGGACGCCGCGAGCTTCTTGTAGATGTCCTTGGGCAGCTTGACGCGCATCTGGCGCAGCCCGAAGGTGTTCATGCCGAACCAGACGCTGGTCGGCTGCAGAATGCCGTTCTCTTCCGGGCGGACGGTGATGCGAACCGGGCGCTGCGTGACTTCGCGCATGGCAGCGACGCGCGAGCCGTTCATGGAGGACATGGCGATGTGTTTTTAAGGTGGTGGGCGGCACGCCGACCGTACGCTGGCCGACTGTATCGTAATTCGTGCACACGTTGCACAAATATGGCTGAAGATAGCTCGTAATCCAACCCGATTTGGCGGTTCCGTACTACCCCAGTTGCAGAATATGCGGTAACTACGGTACAGTCCGCTAAATGGAGTGATTTAACGAACAAATACCGAAAACAAGGCGACTCTCTGCGCCCTCTGCGCCCTCTGCCTCTCTGCGTGATCGGTTCTCGTGCCGCCCCCGACGTGGAGGAACTGATCACGCGGAGGCGCAGAGAGCGCAGGGGGTTTGGCGGTGTTGTGGTCGTCGGGGTACACTGGGAAATGCGAACTGCTTGTTTTTTTGTACGCGCGCGACGGGCGGCGCCAACAGCGGCGGTGATCGCGGCGGTAGTCACGGTTGCCGCCTGCGGCGGCAATGACGCGCCCAAGGTCGATTCGGGGGTCAGCACGCCCGCCGCCGCGGTCATGTCGCGGCCAGCTACGCCGAGCGATTCGGCCTGCCCACGCGACGGCACGTGGAAGCGGTGCGCCCTCGAAGATCGTGTGGTGAAGTCGGGGCTGGCCTTCAAGCCGGCCGGCGACTCGATGACAGTCGCGTATCTGCGCGTGCCCGGGGTGCGCTACAAGATCGGGCTGACGGCGACGATGGTCGCCTTCTTCTACGCCGACACCGTCGCCGCCGGAAAAGACGTGACCGCGCTGGATCGGTTCCGGCTGACCCCGCGTGGCGACACCATCGGGGCGTGGAAGTCGGTGCCGAGCGATGTGATCTGGTCGGGGAATCTGGTGGCGGTGCTCTTCGACGCCTCGGCCACCCAGATCGAGCGCATCCGCCTGACGATCACCGCTGGAGCGCCGCAGCCCTTCAGCGAAGCGGCGAAGGCGGCGAAAGCGGCAGCGGATATGCAGGCGGTGCAGACGCTGCCCCCGATGCCAGCGCGCTAGCGCGCCGGCGCATCGAGGGCGGCGCCGAGGGCTTCGGAGGTCCAACTGATGGCGTTGGTATAGAAGTCGCCGACCTTGGCCGGGTCGATGCCCATGTCCTTGGCGATTTCCGAGGCGTTCTCGAACAGGCCGAGCTCGTACGATTCGGCGAAGGTGATCGCGTCGGCGTACGGGCCGGTGCGGTCGAGGAGCGCTTCGTTGGCCTCGTCGCTGAGCACGACCCGCGACAGAATCTCGGGGAGCGGCATGCGGAACACCGCGTCGAGCAGCGAGAAGAGCCCAACGAGGAACAGGGTTCCGCTGTCGCGCGATCCGCCGACGAGTTGTTCGAGGAGGCGACCACGCTCCACGGCCTGACGCACCAGTTCCTGATCCACGCCACTCGACGAGCGACGGGAGGCGGCGACGGCGACGGCCAGCCAGCGGAGGAAGGCCGTGCGGCCAATCAGACGAAGCGCTTGGCCGATCGAGCTCACGCCGCGCATCCCGATGGCGGCGGAGTTCACGAGCCGAAGCAGCTGAAAGGTCAGTACCGGATCGGTCGAAATGACGTCCTCGAGCTGGCGGTCGTTGACCTTTTGGTCGCGCGCCATGCCCATGAGCCGCATCGCGGCCACCGTGGACTGCGGCATATTGGCCGACGGCAGTGGTTCGGGGCGGCTGAAGAACATCCCCTGGAACGCATCAAAGCCGAGGCCGAGGACGATTTCGTATTGGGCGAGCTCGTCGATCGTGGTCGCGATCAACTTGGGGGCGTGCTTGCCGAAGCCGTGGGTGATCCGGTCGCAGATCTGGCCGATCGTGACGGCGTTTTCGCTGCGGATATCGACGCGTACCCACGTGACATACGGCAGCAGTGCTTCCGACGGGCCGGCAATCTCGCCGACATCATCGAGTGCGAGCAGGCCACCGTGCGCGCGATAGCGGGCGACCGCGTCGGTCACCGCGTCGTCGGCCTCGAGGTCGGCCGGGAGCATGACGATCGCGGAGCCGGGCTCGGCGATGTGAAACGCGTCCTCCACGAGCTGTGTACGCGTGCACGACACGAAGGCCGGCATACGATTGCGCACCAGGTCGAACGTGCCGCTCAGAAAGCTCTCGGCGAACCCGTTTTCCCCCGTCTCCGTCTCCTTGAAGCGGATTTCGTACCCGAGCAGGGCGCCGGTGCTACCGAAAATGGGCTGGCGGACGAGGCAGAAGTCGGACATTGGGCTGGGAAGAACGCGAAACAGGGGTGGCGCGGACGGCGTCGTCCTAGCGACTCTACGACGATTCAACGGCTCGCTCGGTACTCTTTCGGGCTTCGGACCCGATATCTGTATCCCGTCATCTTCCTTCGGTCAGACATGAGCATTACCACGCTCGACGGTAGCCTTCACCGCGGCTGCGGTGGCCGGTACGCCCTTCAGACGGAAACGGTGACCATGCGCATCAGCGGCATGGCGGCCGAGGTCACGCGCGAGTTCTATCGATGTGAGAAGTGCGCGCACGAGAACCGCACCATCGATCAGCGCGATGTGGCGGAGAAGTCGGCGACCGAGCAGATCCGGGTGGCGCACGATCTGCTGGCGCCGAAGGCGATCCGGCAGTTGCGGGAATCGCTGGGGCTCACGCTTCCGCAGTTCGCGGAGCTGTGCTACGGCACACCGAAGGGCATCGTGGAAGGGTGGGAGAAAGGGAAGTACCTGCAGAATCGCGACGCTGATGCGTTGATTCGTGGCCTGCTCGACCGCGACACGCTGGAGAAGCGGGCGGCGAAAGCGGGCGTGACGCTGCCGGTGATCGTTGACCCGTTGCTTGCCCCCGCCGTCTGAAGCCGAGGACGTTCCCATCGCGCTGATCATCACCCACGAGCTGACGCGCCGCTTCGGCGACGTGACGGCGCTTGACGGCCTGACCGTTTCCATCGAGCCGGGGATTACCGGCCTGGTGGGATCGAACGGGGCCGGCAAGAGCACGCTGGTGAAGATTCTGCTTGGCCTGCTCGAGCCTTCGAGTGGTTCGGCGCAGGTGATGGGGCATGATGTCGAGCGCGAGAGTCGCGCGATCCGCTCGCTGGTGGGCTACATGCCCGAGCACGACTGTCTGCCGCCGGAAATGACGGCCGCCGAGTTCGTGTCGTTCATGGCCCGCTGTTCGGGACTGCCGGCCACGGCGGCCCGCGAACGTGCCGCCGAAGTGCTACGGCATGTGGGGCTGTTCGAGGAGCGGTACCGGCCCATGCGCGGCTACTCCACCGGCATGGCGCAGCGCGTGAAGCTGGCGCAGGCACTGGTGCACGATCCGCGCATTCTGGTGCTCGACGAGCCGACGAACGGTCTCGATCCGGCCGGCCGCGACGAGATGTTGGCGTTGATTCAGCGCACCGGCCGCGAGTTCGGCATTTCGGTGTTGGTGTCATCGCACCTGCTGGGAGAGCTCGAGCGCGTGTGCGATCACGTGGTGCTGATCGACGCGGGACGTCTGGTGCGTGCGGCGCGACTCGGCGCGCTGACCGGCGAGACCGGCACGTTGCTGGTGGAAGTGGACGGCGATGTGGAG
>CAITQY010000309.1 GCA_903894655.1 uncultured Gemmatimonadota bacterium | reverse complement strand
CGCATTTCCACGTCACGAAAGATCCGGAGGTGCCGGATCGATTCCGGGAGTTGGTTCAGGGCCTCGTAGGTCGCCGACAGCAGCTCGTGGAGGCGCGCGGTCTTCCCGTACAAGTGCAGCGGCTCGGCGAGGGCCAGCCCCGCGTGCAAGGCATCGAGGGCCTTTTCGTGGTCCGCCTGCCGGATGTACAGCTCACCGAGACGCGTATAGCTGGTGATCGCGCCGGCCGTGAGCCGATGTTGCAGACGCAGCGTCAGCGCCTCACGATGCAACGCCTTCGCCGCCTCGGCCTCGCCGGCGACCTCGTGCGACTGGGCCAGCTGGCTCAACGAGTTACAGATCAATTTGACGTGCCCCTGTTCCCGCGCGACGCGCAGCGCCTCGCTGAACTGAGCGCGGGCCTGCGGCACGTCGCCCTGCTTCAGGAACGCGCTGCCGATTCCCTGCAACGCGTACACGGTAAAGTAGTAGCCGTGCGTGCGGGCGGCGACCACCAGCATCACGCGGTAGAGGGCCACCGCCTCGTCGAAATTGCGCAGCTCCTGATAGCAGCCAGCAATGTCGTTCTGACACGCCATCCGCGGTTGCGCGAAGATCTCATCCTCCCCCAGCCGGCCCTCGGCGAGGAGGAGGAGCTTCAGGGCGACGTCGAGATTGCCTTGACTGCGGTGCACGGAGGCCTGCACGCCCATGCACACCGCGGCCCCACCGCTGTCGCCCAGCGCGGTGAAGGCGTGCGAGGCCTCGGTGGCCAGCAGCAAGGCCTGATCGAACTGTTCCTGCATCAGGCAGCCGAAGGCGTGGATCAGCTGCAGGTAGCAGTTCACGTGCGAGCGCGGCGCGTCCAGCGGCGCCAGCATCCCGAACGCGCGTTCGGTGAGCGCGACAACCTCGGCGGCCTCGATGTAGGGGAAGCACTCGATCACGACGAGCGCATGCGCGGCGACGTCGCCCGGCTCGCAGGTGGCGAGGGTGTCGAGGTGCTGCGTGCCGAGGGGGAAACTGTGCATGTCGAGGCGGTTTGAGAGCGCGTGGAGGCGGCGGGCGATTGCTCTGCGTGGCGTGATAGTACCGCTACGGCCAGTGCCCGTCTACGCGGCGGACGCTCGCGGTTGCCGGCAATGCCGCCCGCCTGCCTGCCCCGGGGCTCAACTCGCGCCGAGAGCCTGCGGTGCCAGCGTCTCGAGCATTTGCAGCTGCCAGCGATCACGTTTCACCGGCAGGAACGGACGGAGGGCGCGCATCCCGGCGGTGCCGAAGCCACGAACGAACCACACCCAGATCGACGCGTCGTTGAGCCCCGTCACGCGGACACCGCGTCTCAGGCCATGCGTTCCACGAAGTACATCTCGATCTCGCCCTTGTTCTTGGCGTACACTTTGCCGCGGGGGATACACGCAGCCCGGTCCTTCACCAGCGCGTACGTGGCGGCGCTGATATTCACGCGCCCCGCTTCGCCACTGCTCTCCATCCGGGAGGCGGTGTTCACCGTATCGCCCCACACGTCGAAGGCGAATTTGCGCGCGCCCACCACCCCGGCCACCACCGGTCCGGTGTGCACGCCGATCCGGATCGCGAACGCCGGCTGGCCCTCGGCGACCCGGCGTTCGTGATACGCCTGCATGAAATCGCGGATCTCGAGCGCCGCGCGCACCACGTCGTGGGCGTGCGTGGTGGTCACAGTGGGCAGCCCGCCCACGCACATGTAGGCATCGCCGATCGTCTTGATCTTCTCGATGTCGTGCTGCGTGATGATGCCGTCGAAGGCGCGGAAGCAGAT
>CAITQY010000308.1 GCA_903894655.1 uncultured Gemmatimonadota bacterium | reverse complement strand
GGCGCCGGTGGCCACATGCGCCGCCATTCGCTCCACATGATGCGCTGGCACCGCCAGCGACTTCGCGAGATCGTTGCCCGTGCCGGCCGCAAAGATCGCGAGCGGCACCCGGGCGCCGCCGCACCCTTCGCCGTGGAGCAGGCCTCGCACCGCATGGCTGATCGCTCCGTCGCCACCGACCACGGCGAGGGCGCGAGCGCCAGCGATACTGGCGTCCCGGGCGATGCGCGCCTCGTCGCCGCGCGCACGGGTCTCGTGCAACTCCACGCGAAGCCCCGCCGCGGTCAGAGCCTTGTGCACCGCCTGCGCCGCCCGCGCCGCACGGCCTCGGCCAGCCACCGGATTCACCAGCAACACGATCGGGGCGGTCATCGCCAACCCGGCAGGGACATGCGGACCACTCCGTGCGCAGTCAGCGTGGGGAGGTCGGCCAGCGGCGTCACGGTGATCGTTGCCGTTGCGTGCGTTACATCACGGAGTGATCGGGTCACCGGACGCAACTTGCCGACGTTCCGAATCTGTCGTACCTCAAGGAGAGCTTTCACGATGACGTCTATTCTACCGTTTGCCACCAGCCGCCGCACGCGGAGCGCGTCGGGAATCGCGGCCATCATTGCGGCCGTCGCCCTGTCGGCCTGCAACGACGGCACCAGCCCGTCGTCCGCCAACAAGGTTGGGGTTGGCTTCCAGCTGGCCCGTACGTCCACGGTCTCCCCCATGATGGCGTCCAGTGCGTCTGGCAGCGCACCGAGTGTGCTGGGCACGACGCCCACCATCACCACCTCCGCCGCCGGCATGACCATCACGCGTGATGGCGACGTGCTGCTGGTCTCGAAGGCGCAGCTGGTGGTGCGCAACGTGCAGCTCAAGTCGGCCACGGCCGTGTGCTCGGACGACGATGACGACGAGACCACGGGTAAGTCGTCCAGCTCGTCGTCCTATTCATCGTCCTACTCCTCGTCGGGTGACGACGATGACGAGGATGATTGCGCCGAGATCCGCGTGGGGCCGTATCTGGTAGACGTTCCAGTGAATGGCGCCGACGGCGCGCGCGTGGCCGTGGCAGTGCCGGCCGGTACCTACTCGTCGATCCGTCTGTGGCTGTACAAGGTCACGAGCGGCGACTCCGCCGACGTGGCGTTCCGTCAGGCCAATCCGGACTTCCGCGACATCAGTGTCCGCCTTACCGGTACGTTCAACGGGACTCCGTTCACCTTCACGAACAATGTGAACGCCAAGCTCACCGTGCCCCTGACCGCGCCGTTGGTCATCGGCACCGGTGGCGAGACTGTCACGGTCACGATCGACCTCACTACGTGGTTCCTGCGCCCAAGTGGTGGCCTCTACTCGCCAGCCGCTGCGAACACGCCGGGGCAAGTGCGGACGCAGGTGCAGAACAATATCCGGAATGCCTTCCGGGCGTTCCGCGACGACGACAAAGATGGGCGTGAGGACTGACACTCACGTGGGTATGGAGTGGTGAGTTCAAGTTTCGAGTCGTGAGTGCAACGACGGGCTGCGGAGAGTGATTCTCCGCAGCCCGTTTGCTGTGAAATCCGAGTCGTTGTTCGACTGTCGTTGTTCGACTAAAAACTCGCGACTTGTACTCGCAACTCGAAACTCACCAGTTTTTCAGTCCCGGTTCACTTCCCGATCAGACTCCGCAGTACGTACGGCAGAATCCCGCCGTTCTTGTAGTACTGCATCTCTTCCGGCGTATCAATGCGGCAGCGCGCGCTAAACGACTGCACCGTCCCATCGTTCGCCGTGGCCTTCACCGTGAGCGTGGCCCGCGGGGTGAGCGTGTCGTCGAGTCCCATGATGTCGTACGTCTCGAAGCCCGTGAGCCCCAGCGACTGACGCGTTTCGCCATTCACGAATTCGAGCGGCAGCACGCCCATGCCCACCAGGTTGCTGCGGTGAATGCGCTCGAAGCTCTCGGCGATCACCGACCGCACACCCAGCAGCATCGTGCCCTTGGCCGCCCAGTCGCGCGACGAACCGGTGCCGTATTCCTTGCCGGCGATGACGATCTGCGCGACGCCCGCTTCCTGACGCGCCATCGCCACATCGTACAACGCTTCCGGCTCGGCGCCCGGCGCGTCGGCGGTCCACCAGCCTTCCTTGCCGCCGGTGAGTTCGTTCTTGAGGCGGATATTCGCGAACGTGCCGCGCATCATCACCTGATGATTGCCGCGACGTGCGCCGTACGAGTTGAAATCCTTCTTCTCGACGCCGAGCGACAGCAGATACTTGCCGGCCGGGCTCGCACCGGCGATCGAACCCGCCGGTGAGATGTGGTCGGTGGTGATCGAGTCGCCGAACATGCCGAGTACGCGCGCGCTGTTGATCGGGATAATGCCCGGCGGCGTCATCGTCATGCCGTCGAAGTACGGCGGGTTCTGCACGTACGTCGAATCGGCCTGCCAGCCGTAGCGCGCACCAGTGCTGGCTTCGATCTCCTGCCAGTACTTGTCGCCCAGGAACGCGTTGGCGTACTGCGTAGTGAACTGCTCACGCTTCACGCTGGAGAGAATCGTGTCTTCCACTTCCTGTGCCGACGGCCAGATGTCGCGCAAGAACACCGGACCATCCGTGCCGACACCAAGCGGTTCGGTGGCCATGTCGATGTCCATGCGGCCGGCCAGCGCGAACGCCACCACCAGCGGCGGACTCGCGAGGTAGTTGAAACGCGTCTGCGGATTCACGCGGCCTTCGAAGTTGCGGTTGCCCGAGAGCACCGCCGCCACGTTGAGCTTGCCCGCGTCGATCGCTTCGCTGATCACGGTGGGGAGCGGACCCGAGTTGCCGATGCACGTGGTGCAGCCGTAGCCGACCACATTGAAACCGAGCGTATTAAGCGAGTCCATCACGCCGGCCTTGATGAAGTAGTCGGTGGCCACCTTGGAGCCCGGGGCCAGTGACGTCTTCACCCACGGCTTGGTCGTGAGGCCGAGCTTCACCGCCTTCTGCGCTAACAATCCGGCCGCCAGCATCACGCTCGGGTTGGACGTGTTGGTGCAGCTCGTGATGGCCGCAATTACCACATGGCCGTCTTGCAGCGTGAAGGTCTGATCGCGGTACTCGACGGCGACGCCAGCAGAATCCGCGGGGCCACCCTCGGCCACCATCGTCGCGGCCGCGTTGCCGTTCGCCTTGCCGTTGGCCGCGCGCTGCGCCGCGAGCGCTTCGCGATACATCGCCTTGCTCTCCGACAGCGGGACACGATCCTGCGGACGCTTCGGGCCGGCCAGGCTCGGCACCACCGTGCTCAGATCGAGCTCCAGCGTGTCGGTGAACACCGGATCGGGCGTGGCGTCGGTACGGAAGAGGCCTTGGCGCTTCGTGTACGCTTCCACCAGCGCGACCTGCTCGTCGCTGCGTCCCGAGAGGCGCAGATACTTGAGCGTCTCGTCGTCCACGGGGAAGAAGCCCATCGTGGCGCCGTACTCGGGGGCCATGTTGGCAATCGTGGCGCGGTCGGCCAGCGCGAGGCTGGAGAGACCGGTGCCGTAGAACTCCACGAACTTGCCCACGACTTTCTTCTTGCGGAGCATCTCGGTGCAGGTGAGCACCAGGTCGGTGGCCGTCGCGCCGGCCGGCAGCTTGCCGTGCAGCTTGAAGCCCACCACTTCCGGAATCAGCATGCTCACCGGCTGCCCCAGCATGGCCGCTTCGGCTTCGATGCCGCCCACGCCCCAGCCCATCACGCCCAGGCCGTTGATCATCGTGGTGTGCGAGTCGGTGCCCACCAGCGAGTCGCAGTAGGCCAGCGTCTCGGCGCCGTCGGCCGCGGTGAATACCACCTGGCCGAGGTACTCGAGATTGACCTGATGGCAGATGCCCGTGCCCGGCGGTACCACGCGGAAATTGTGGAGTGCCGTCTGGCCCCACTTGAGGAACTGATAGCGCTCGAGATTGCGCTCGAACTCGAGTTCCGTATTGATGAGCAGCGAGGCGTCGGTGCCGTACTCATCG
>CAITQY010000307.1 GCA_903894655.1 uncultured Gemmatimonadota bacterium | reverse complement strand
GCACCCTGAGCGGACCCGTCGTGGTCATTCCTGTAGTCACCCGCCCCGCCTGAAGGCGCGGTTCGCGGCGCGTGGCCTCCGGCATCGTGCCGCGCGCACTGTCGAGCGCAGCCTGCATCCTCGAGGTCACCGCGCGCCACCGCTGCCTCGGAACGGCCGTCGAGTCCCACCACGTCTGCCGGGCCATCCCACCGCCCACTGTCACCACACCATCAACTTCATCCTCGCCATCGAGGAGTGGCACGCTCCACGCCATCAGTTGATCACGGTCGTGCCCAATCCAGTGCGGGGGTGGGGTACCGCCGACCAGCGCGCTGTCGGGCAGCTGGCGCGCGACCGTTCCCTCCCGCTGAGATCCGTAGCGCGCGAACGTCTTGATCTGTGCCACCGCACTCTCGCTCGCCGGCGGCAATTGCGCCACGAGTTGCGGGGGCAACTCGCCCGGCCTGGCGAACAGCGTCGGCAGTCGCGCGATCCACGTCCGCGTCGGTGCATCAGGCCGGGGCGCGGCCACGAGCCGCACCTGACCGCTCGACGCTTCGACCACCGCGGTCGCGGCCAGACGGAAGTAGTTGTAGACGCCAGACGCCAGCTGCCACCGCTGGCTGAGCGGATAGCGATCGGACGCGCTGTAGAGCTGGAGCGTCCAGTACAGGCGACCCTGATGCACCAGTGGCAGTACCTCGTCGCCCTGTACGAAAATCGGCGCGAGCCGCTCGACACGTTCGCGCACATCACGATGCGTCACTAGCAGCGGCTCGACCGCGGTGGTGTCGGCGTTGAGGAGTGAGAGGTCGCGGAGGGCCCACGCATGCGCGATGCGGGCCCGCAGCGAGGCCAGCGAGACGCCACGAACGCGACGGGCATGCTCCGCATCGATCAAGCGGGCGCCCCGCAAGCCGGGACCGACGAGCGGTTCGTTGCCGGCATCGTCATCGGAAGTCGGCGCAAACGCTACCTGGCTGTCGCGCAGCGTCGGACGCGTCGCGTCAATGGCTGAAACGAACCAATCCTCCGCGCTGCCCGCCGGGCGCCGCACGACCACGGAGGTCATGCGATCACCAGCCACGGTCCATCCCATCGGCGATGCATCGGTCATCACCTGGTCGGCCAGTACGTCTGCCGCCTTGCTCTGAAGGGCGCGGGGAGCGGGCATGGCGGCCGTCAGCGTGCCGCGATCCCAGAGACTCAGGCGAACCGGCAGCGCGCTGCGCTCAACGCGCGTCAAGGACGCCGCGCTACTGTCGCGGTGCACCCCCCGCATGCCTTCGACGTCGAACGCGCGCCGGCTGTACAGCGCGCGAGACGCGACGTAATCAAGATCGCGGGTCGCTGGCGCGCCGAGCACGCTTGTGCCGGCGAGCACGACGGGGGCAGCGTGTCGCAACCCGAGCGCCGCGACCAGAATAACTGTGAGCGTGAGAAACGCGGCGCGCAGTTGACCGACCCACCCGGTTCGCAACACGACCAGCGCGGCGACGGCACTCCCGAACGACAGCACGTAGTCGATCCGCAGGGTGACACGATGATCGACCTTGAGAAAGAGGCCGTC
>CAITQY010000306.1 GCA_903894655.1 uncultured Gemmatimonadota bacterium | reverse complement strand
CCCAACGGGCTGCCGTCGCCCGTCGTGCTGGCGGCCGCCGCCTTGGCGGGAGTGGATCGGGTCTTCGCACTGGGCGGAGCAGGCGCGATCGCCGCGATGGCGATTGGTACCGCGACCGTGCCGCGGGTGGACCGGATCATGGGTCCGGGCAACGCGTTCGTGGCCGAAGCCAAGCTCCAGTTGGTGGCCGACGTGGCGATCGATTCGCCGGCCGGGCCCAGCGAACTGCTGATCCTGGCCGACCACACGGCCAACCCAACCGTGCTCGCGCGCGAGCTGATGGCACAAGCGGAGCATGACCCCGACGCGGCGGTGATCGCCGTGCTGGTCGGCACGCCGGAACACGTCTCGGCGCTGTCCGACGCGCTGGAAGCCGAAACGCTCTCCCAGATCGCGCAGGCCCCGCGGGCGCAGATCGTGCGCGAGTCGCTGGCCGCGCGTGGAGCGATCGTGTCGGTCGCATCGATCGCCGAAGGCGTGGCGTTCGCCAACGAATGGGCGGCGGAACACCTGCTGCTCGTGGTCGCGGAGCCAATCCGGGCGTCCACACTCGCGGCGCTGCGCAGCGCTGGCACGATCTTCGTGGGCGAGTCGAGTTCGGTGGCCTTCGGTGATTATATGACCGGCGCCAACCATGTGCTGCCCACGGCTGGTGCGGCGCGCAGCTACTCGGGACTGTCCACGCTGGATTTCGTGCGGTGGACCACCTGGCAAGACGTATCGCCGGCGGCCGCGGCCAGTCTCGCGCACGACGTCGGTGCCTTCGCTGATGCGGAAGGATTGCCGGCCCACGCGGCCGCCGCGCGGGCGTGGAGTGTACGCGCATGAGCGAACGCCTGGCAGATAACGCACCGCGCCTCGCCGTGGCGCGCGCGGCTTACGACGCCGTGCCACTGTACGATCCGAAACGTGCGCCGGTCGATCTCGATCTCACCGACAACACGAATCTGTGGGGCATGCCGCCGGAAGCGGAGCGCACGTGGCGCGAGTTGCCGGTATCGCGCATCACGCGCTATCCCACGCTCTACGCGGCGGAGCTCAAGCAGGCGCTGGCCGAGTACGTGGGCGTGACGCCGGACATGATCGTGACCGGCTGTGGATCTGACGACATTCTCGATAGCGCGATGCGTGCGTTCGGTGAACCGGGCGATCTCGTGGCAGGACCGGAGCCGTCGTTTGCGATGATTCCGATCTTCGCGCGGATGAATGCGCTGGCATACGCGGGGTGCGTGGAACGGCCGTCGCATCAGCCCGACATCGATGCGCTGCTCGCCACGAAGCCGAAGCTGTTGTACCTCTGCTCACCAAACAATCCCACCGGCGCCCTGCTGGCCCGCGACACCATCGAGCGCGCGCTGCGCGACGCGCCGGGTGTGGTGTTCCTCGATGAAGCCTACGCCGAGTTCGCCGGCGTGTCGGCGGTCGATCTGGTACGGCAATCCGATCGCCTGTTGGTGATCCGCACGATGTCGAAGGCGTTCGGGCTGGCGGGGCTACGCATCGGCTACGCCATCGGACAGCCGTCGCTGATCATGGAAGTGGAGAAGTCGCGCGGACCATACAAGCTGAACGCGATGGCCGAACAGACGGCACTCGCCGCGTTACAACACGACATGCCGTGGGTGAACGAGCACATCGCACTGGCCGTCACGTTACGTGAACGTCTGGCCAGCGAACTGCGTACGCGCGGATTCGCCCCGCTGGAGTCGCATGCGAATTTCGTCTGCGTGCCGGTGGCCGACTGTGTGAACGTGGGGCTCGCCCTGCGTGAGCGCGGCGTGGCCGTCCGGCCCTTTCCGGGGCTGCCCCACGTCGGTGACACGTTGCGCATCAGCGTTGGTCCGTGGCCGATGCTC
This sequence comes from uncultured Gemmatimonadota bacterium, assembly GCA_903894655.1. Taxonomy (GTDB): domain Bacteria; phylum Gemmatimonadota; class Gemmatimonadetes; order Gemmatimonadales; family Gemmatimonadaceae; genus Gemmatimonas. Next base: position 2,584 of record CAITQY010000306.1, on the reverse strand, counting down.
GAGCGTTTTCTCGCTGCGTTCGACGCGGTGATGACGGCACGGAGGGTGGCGTGACGCACGTCGCGGAATCGCGCGTGCCACTGCGGGTCACGGTGTTCGATTACGGCGCCGGTAATCTGCACTCGCTGGTGAAAGCCATCGAAGCGGGCGGCGCCGTGGTGCACGTGGAAACCGATCCGGTGCTCGCCGTGCGCGACACCGAGGCCCTGATCCTGCCCGGCGTCGGAGCCTTCGCCCCGGCCGCCGAACGGCTTGCGCCCGGACGTGAGGTGATGGCCGAGGCGCTGTTGGCCGGATTGCCGGCGCTCGGGATCTGCCTCGGCATGCAGCTGCTGTTTAACGGCAGCGACGAGGGACCGGGCCGGGGACTCGGCGTGGTGGAGGGGCAGGTCACGAAGCTCCACGCCACACAGATTCCCCAGATCGGCTGGAACCGTCTTGAAGACATTTCCGACCCATTGCTCGTGGCGTCGGGGCTCGACGTGGCGTACTACGCCAACAGCTTCGTCTGTCGCCCCACCGCCGAGCATCTGCCGTTCGTGAGTGCGTGGAGCGAACATGACGGCGACCGCTTCCCCGCGTCGGTTCGACGCGGCAACATCATCGGCACGCAGTTCCATCCGGAAAAGTCGAGTGCTCCCGGCGTGGCCTTCGTGCGTGAGTTCCTGCAGTTCGCCGCTTCCCTCAGGAGTGCGTCATGATCGCTGTACCCGCCGTGGATCTGCGTGCTGGCAAGTGTGTCCAGCTGGTTGGTGGAGACTACAATGACGAACGCGTGCGCCTTGATGATCCGGCGGCCGTGGCCGCCGAGTGGGTGCGTATTGGCTTTACCCGCTTGCACGTGATCGACCTCGACGCGGCCACCGGGCGTGGGCACAATCACGAGGTGATCCGCGAGATTCTGCGCGATGCCACGGTCCCGATTCAAGTCGGTGGCGGCGTGCGCGACGAATCGCGGATCGAACGTCTGCTCGATGAAGGCGCCTCATGGGTGGTGATCGGCACGCGCGCCATCGAGGATGAAGATTGGCGCCGCGAGATGGCGGAGCAGTTTCCCGGCCGACTCATCATCGCAGCCGATGTGCGCGAGCGGAAAGTCGTGACGCGCGGCTGGGCCGAGACGTCGCAGATCGATGTTATTGATTTCATGTCCGAGCTCGCGCAACTGCCGCTGGCCGGCGTGCTGGTCACGGCCGTGCATCTCGAGGGCAAGATGGCGGGCACCGACCTTCCGCTCATGGAAGACGTGGCTGAAGCAAGCCAGTGGCCGGTGTTCGCGTCGGGTGGTGTGACGTCGTTGGATGATATGCGTGCGCTCGAACACCGTGGCCTGTCGGGTGCGGTGCTCGGAATGGCACTTTACACGGGCGCGCTCGATGCGCGCCGTCTCGCAGAGGAGTTCGGCGCATGACCGTCGTGATTCGCGAATCCAAAGAAACCCAGATCCGACTGGCGATCACCGCCGGTACGGGTGTGGCCACGGTGTCCACCGGCGACAGCTTCCTCGATCACATGCTGGTGGCGTTCGCGCGCTACGCAGGCGTAGACCTGAGCGTGCAGGCCACCGGCGACATGCGCCATCATCTCATCGAGGACGTGGCCATCACGCTCGGTCAGGCGGTCGCCGCCTTCGCACCCGCCGGCTGCGCGCGCTACGGCGAGCGCACGGTGCCGATGGACGACGCGCTCGTGCAGGTCGTGCTCGACATCGGCGGACGTCCGTACTACGAGGGCAAGCTGCCGTCGAATCTGTACGAGCACTTTCTGCGCTCGTTCGCCGACAACGCCAAGGCCACGCTGCACGTGCGCGTGATCCGCGGCTTCGACAAGCACCACGTCGTCGAGGCCGCCATCAAGGGACTGGGCTTCGCGCTCCGCGAAGCGCTGGTGGAGACGGGTGCAGTGTTCAGCACGAAGGGCAGCGTGCGTCTCGAAATCACGGACTCGTGATCGCATGTTGACGCGACGGGTCATCGTGTGCCTCGATGTGAAGGGCGCACGGGTGGTGAAGGGTGTGCAGTTCGAAGGGCTACGCGATGTGGGCGATCCGGTGGCGCTGTCAGAGCGCTACGAACGCGAAGGCGCCGACGAAATCACCTTTCTCGATATCTCGGCCAGCGCCGACGAGCGCGCCACGCTGCTCGATGTGGCGCGTCGCACCGCCGAACGCCTGTTCATTCCACTCACCATCGGCGGTGGCGTACGCACGTCAGACGACGTGGCGCGTGCGTTGCGGGCCGGCGCCGACAAAGTGTCCATGAATTCGGCCATCGTGACGCGGCCGGCGTTACTCACCGAAGCGGCCGACCGGTTCGGCGCCCAGTGCGTGGTGGCGAGTATCGACGCCAAGCGCGACGCGAACGGGGTGTATAAGGTGTGGGTGAAGGGCGGGCGTGAAGAAACGCCGCTCGAGGCGGTGGCGTGGGCGCAGGAATGCGTGGCGCGTGGCGCCGGCGAAATTCTGCTCACGTCGATCGACCGCGACGGGGCGCGCACGGGATACGACCTCACCATCACGCGCGCCGTGGCCGACGCGGTGCACGTGCCGGTGATCGCCTCCGGCGGTGCGGGCATGGCGCAGCAT
>CAITQY010000305.1 GCA_903894655.1 uncultured Gemmatimonadota bacterium | reverse complement strand
TTTCGTGGCGCGTAGCGACCCAGGCGTACAGCTGCTTCATCTCGTCGGAGGCACTGGCATTCCAGTGGGCCAGCGCCACATCGAAGATCCAGCGGAGGTACACCACGTTGTTCACGTGGTCATTGTCGTCGATATCCGCCGGCAGCACGGTGATCGGGATATCGAAGACCTGCAGGCCGTGCTTAGCGAACGACATTCGGGGGAGGGGTTGAGGTCCTTGGAGCGAGAGCGGAAGTTAGCACGATGCGATTCTCATCGGGACGAGCCCTCCGCGACCAGCCGGCCCATGCCGTGACCTTTTTCGGCATGTCCGGCGTCGGCAAGACGTCCCTGGCCGGACTGCTGCAGAAGCACGACTGGTTCCAGTACTCCGTCGACTATCGCATCGGCACGCGATACATGGACGAGCACATCGTCGACAACTTCAAGCGGGAAGCGATGCGCAATCCCTTCCTGCGCCAGTTGCTGCGCTCGGACTCGATCTACATCCGTTCCAACATCTCGTTCGAGAATCTGAGTCCGCTCTCCACATACCTGGGGAAGCCCGGCAACCCGGCGCTCGGCGGGCTCTCGTTCGACGAATACCGTCGGCGTCAGGCGCAACACCGCGTGGCCGAGATCCGGGCACTGCTCGACGTGCCGGAGTTCATCGAGCGGGCCAAGGAGATCTATGGGTACTCGCACTTCGTCTGCGACTCTGGTGGCAGCCTCTGCGAAGTGGTCGATCCCCACGATGAACAGGACCCGGTGCTGCGCTGTCTCGCCGACCATACGATGCTCGTGTATATCCGTGGCACGCCGGAGCACACGCGCATGCTGGTCGATCGCTTTCGTGCGCATCCCAAGCCGATGTATTACAACCCGGCGTTTCTCGACGCCAAGTGGACTGAGTACAAGTCGCTGCGTGACATCACGCAGGACGAGCAGGTTGATCCCGACGACTTCGCGGTGTGGGGATTCGAGCAATTGCTCGCCCACCGTATTCCCCTTTATGAAGCGGTCGCTAAACGCTATGGCTACGTGATCGATATGAACGATGTGCCCGGTGTGCGCACCGAGTCCGACCTCCTCGACCTGCTGGCCCAGACGATCGACGCGCAGGTGACCACGTGAGCGCGTCCCCCGTCGCGACCGAGGTGGGCGCCCCGAAGTCGGCCAGCAGCCGACTGCGCTCCATCGTGGGTGGCTCCGTCGGCAATCTGGTCGAGTGGTACGACTGGTACGTCTACTCCGCCTTCTCGCTGTACTTCGCGAAGAGCTTCTTCCCGCCCGCCAACCAAACGGTGCAGCTGCTGAACGCGGCAGCGGTATTCGCCGTCGGCTTCCTCATGCGACCGGCCGGCGGGTGGCTGATGGGGCGCTACGCCGACAAGCACGGACGTCGCGCCGCACTCACGTTGTCGGTGCTCCTGATGTGCGGCGGATCGCTGCTGATCGCCGTCACGCCCAGCTACGCGAAGATCGGCATGATCGCGCCGGCCATGCTCGTGCTGGCCCGCTTGCTGCAAGGTCTCAGCGTGGGCGGCGAGTACGGCGCCAGCGCCACCTATCTCAGCGAGATGGCCGGCAAGACACATCGCGGTTTCTGGTCGAGCTTTCAGTACGTCACGCTCATCATGGGCCAGTTATTGGCGCTGGCGATGCTGCTACTGTTGCAGCGTACGATGGCGCCGGCCGAATTGGAGTCGTGGGGCTGGCGCATTCCGTTCATCGTCGGTGCCGCGTTGGCCGTCGTTGCCGTAGCCATGCGCCGCGGCCTCGAGGAAACGTCGGCGTTCGAGAAGGATCGCGCATCACGTCCGCCGCAGAGTGCCGCGGCCACGGCGCGTGGCCTCATGGCCCATCCGCGCGCCGTGCTCACCGTGGTCGGCCTCACCGCTGGCGGCACCGTCGCGTTCTACACGTTCACGACGTACGCGCAGAAGTTCCTGGTGAACACCGCCGGCTTCAGCAAGAGCGACGCCACGTATATCAACGCGATCTCGCTGCTCATCTACATGCTACTGCAGCCCGCCATCGGCGCACTCTCCGACCGTATCGGTCGGCGGCCGGTGCTCACGGCGTTCGGCGTGCTTGGCACCCTCGGCACGATTCCGTTGCTCACCGCACTCGAAGGGGCCCGCACGATTCCCCAGGCGCTCACGCTGCTGATCCTCGCCCTCGTCGCCGTCAGCGGCTATACGGCCATCAACGCCGTCGTGAAGGCCGAGCTCTTTCCGACCAGTATCCGCGCCCTCGGTGTCGGCTTCCCGTACGCCATCGCCGTCTCAGTATTCGGTGGCACGGCGGAATACTTCGCCCTGTGGTTCAAGAACATGGGCCACGAGCGCTGGTTCTACTGGTACGTCACCGGCTGCATTCTCGCGTCGCTGGTCGTGTATGCCACCATGCCCGAAACGCGCGACAACACCCACATGGACGAGTAGGCTTGGTTCACACCGCGACTACGGGCGCCACACCACGTCCGTACTCGCGTTGCCGACCTTGTCGATCGCGTTGACCACGATTCCGTCGGTACCCGCCGACGGGACATCGGCGGTCAGCGCCGCCACCCGCTGCAGACGCTGCGACCACGTGCCGTTGGTGCGCCAGCGCACGAGATACCAGGACAACGGTTCACTCGCGACCGGCGTGATCGACACACGCAGCACGGCACCCAGCGAGGTCACGCCCATGGTCGGTGCCGGCGGAGCCGTCGCATCGAGCCAATCGGTGGCCGGCGGGAGCGCGCGCGCCGCGAACACACCACTCGTGAGTAACGAGCGCAGCCCACCGCGATCATTCACCACCACCGTGGTGTTGTAGAGCAACGACCCGGTTGAACCACCGGCCGCGGCGTTCTGCCCGCGCGTGAGCTGCACCTGCGCCGGAATCTCGGCGGCCGCGTAGGCGCTCGTGCTCCCGTCGCTCACACGATACGCCGCCAAGCCGGGCCAGAGGTGACGGCGCATCGTGTTCTGCTGTCCCCACCACGTCAGCAACGCGCCGAAGTTCTGACCGGTCGAGGCGATCGACCAATACAGCTGTGGCGCGAAGTAGTCCACCCAGCCGCGCTGCAGCCACGTACGCGAGTCGGCATAGATCGATGCATACGCATCGAGCCCCACGATGCCGGCCGGGCTGCCGGGACGCCAGATGCCGAACGGACTGATCCCCACGCGTGCCGTAGGGGACACGCGGTGCGACTCACGATACACGCGTTCGACGAACCGGTTCACGTTGTCGCGACGCCAGTCGGCGCGCGCCAGCACGCCCCCGCCCCGCTGATACGTGGCGTACGTGGCGCTGTCGGGAAAATCGAGCCCCGCGCACCGTGAGTCCGGATACGGATAGAAGAAATCGTCAAGATGCACCGCGTCCACCTCGTAGCGACGCAGCACATCGGTGATGACGGCGATCGCCTGATCCTGCACCGCGGCTTCGCCGGGATCGAACCAGAGTTGCGTGCAGTACTTTCGCGTGAGCTCGGGCCGGCGCACCGCGAAGTGCGTACTGGCCAGACGCAGCGTATCGCTCAGATTCGCCGCGCGGAACGGATTGAACCACGCGTGCACCTCGATGCCGCGCAGCCGAGCCTGGGTAATCGCATAGGCCA
>CAITQY010000304.1 GCA_903894655.1 uncultured Gemmatimonadota bacterium | reverse complement strand
ATCGAACGACGCGGCCTGCTGCGCCGGCGTGAGCGTCACACTGCCGACGGTCGTCGCCACAAAGCCCATCTTCGGATCGCTCGGTCCCGTGGGAATGTAGATCGGGTCGTTGGCGTTGGAACCGTCGCCGTTCATGTCGCCGCGGCCACCACTGCCGGTGTACACGAACGCGTACGGCGTGCCCGACTGCTTGCTATAGTAGAACGTGACATTCGTCTGGTTCGACTTCCACGGCGCCGTGTAGGTGCCGTTGATGAGCAGGCGGTGCGGCTGGTCGAACAGTGATGCATTCACCGGCTGGTCGGTCTGCAGCCCCGAGTACACGCGGCCGAACTGCCAGTTGGAGAGCGCCACCGACGACGTGAGGTCCGTTACCGAGAAGCTGCGGCTGTATGTGTACGCCACCGCGCCTTCAAAGGCGCCGACAAACCGCTTCCGGAGCTGGCCCGTGCCGCTGTAGGAGTAATCCTTGCTCTGGTTCGACAGGTCAATGACGTTCGTGCCGTACACCGGAAACCGCGGCGAGACGGTCGGGATGCCCGTCGCCGCGAAATTCGCGAATACCGTGCGACCCTGCGCGTCGAGGCGACCCGTCTGCGGGATGTTGATGTTGTTGTAGAAGAAGCTGTTGATGCTCTTCGAGTACAGCCCGTCGAACGTGGCGATCACACCGCCAGGCAGCTTGCGGTCGTAGCCGAGCGTGGCCCGGAGCAGCTGCGGGAACTTGAGGTCCTTCGCGGCCAGGTTCACGGTCCCAAGGAAGGTGCCGTCATCGAGGCTGCGTCCCGGCGTTCCGTTGGTCTTCGCCGCACAGCCGCGCGGCGAGACGGGGGTGGCGTTGAACAGCGGCGCCGTGCCGTTGGTCGCGGCAACCGACGTACCGCAGGTGAACTGCGCCAGACCGGCGCCGGTGTTCTGGAACTGGTTCGACATCCACACATAGGCCGGGATGCCCTGGAACAGACCGATACCACCGCGCACCTGGTTCTTCTGGTCGCCCGTGGCCTCCCAGTTGAAGCCGAGGCGTGGCGAGAACTGCAGGTTGCCAGACGGCAGGTCAGCCGTGCTGCGGCCGAAATCGCGCTGCACCGAGGCGGCGAAGGACGGCTTGTCAAAGAAGAGCGGAACGTCGATGCGCAGGCCGAGCGTGGTGGTGAAGCGCGGCGTCACCGTCCACTGGTCCTGGATGTAGCCGGCCAGCTGCGCGGCCGTGAAGTTGGCGACCACGTCACCACCGAGCCCGCCCGATCCGGAGAACGCGTTCGGCGCCCGGTTCGACACGAAATCGGAGAGGTTCGTGAAGGTGTAGTTGCCGTACGAGTTCTGCAGGAAGGCATTGTAGGCCTTGTAGATCTCGTTACGCGTTCCGATCGACACGATGTGGTTGCCAAGCGGCATCGTGAAGTTGTTCTGGATTTCGTACAGGTCTTCGCGCAGCTCATTGCCCTGCGAGCTGTTCTCGGTGCCCGCGCGGAACGCGATCCCGGTGCCCGTGCCGCCAATGTTCTGCACCAGCACCTGCGGCGCGAGCACGTCCGGGTTGCGCTTGAAGCGCGTATTCGTAAGGCCAACGGTGAACTCGTTGGAGAAGCCGTTCGCGAAGTTCGTAAACACCTGCCCGACGAGCTGATTGGACTTCTCGGTGCGCCGGAAGCCGTTCGACGTGAAGTTGAACGTACCGAGGGATCGCGAGAAGTCGTACGCTTCCTGGTCGTTGTAAATGTTGCGCAGTACGACGCGGGTATTGCCCGACAGCTGATAGTCGAGACGCACGAACGTGTTGAGGAGCGGATTCACGTTCGAGGTCAGGCTGCCCGTGCCGGCGTTGATCCCCTTGGCCGACAAATAGTTGACGAACGAGTCGACCTGCGCCTGCGAGATGCGCGCCGTCGCCGACGTGGAGTTCACGATACCCGTTGGCGAGGTCGGATCGAAGAACGGTCCCGACGACGGCGAGACGTTCTGGCTCGTTTCGACGGTCGCGAAGAAGCGCAACTTGTCCTTGATGATCGGGCCGCCCACGGAGGCGCCCAACTGGCGACGCACAAACGGTGACGTACGGAGGAACGCCGTGTCACGACCCATCTGCTGGTCGCGATAATACAGGAAGGCCGACCCCTTGAACTCGTTCGTGCCCGACTGCGTCACCGCGTTCACGAGTGCGCCGGTGAAGTTGCCCTGGCGCACGTCGTACGGCGAAATGAGAACCTGGAATTCCTTGATGGCGTCGAGCGGCAGCGCGCGGCCGCCGACCTGTGCACCGACGGTCGGCGAGGCGCCAAGACCGAAGCGGTTCGCCAGCGACACGCCGTCGATCTGGATGTTGTTGAAGCGGTTGTTCTGGCCGGCGGCCGAGATACGGCCGTCCTGCGCCACGTTGACCTGCGGCGAGTTGCGGATCAGGTCCGTCACGTCACGATTGAGCGTCGGCAGGCGACGCACGAGCGTGTCGGTGAGCACCGTCTGAACACCTTGCCGCGTGGCCGCGAAATCGGAGGTGGTCATGTCCGCTTCCGTGCGCACCGCAGCGAGCTGCGTTGCCTGCTCCTTCAGCTGGAGGTCGAGGCGCGTGGCCTGGGTGAGGCTGACAACGATGTCGCTGCGCGTCAGCGGCGCGAAGCCGATGCGACGGGCGGTGACAGAGTAGCTGCCGACTTCAAGGTTGGGGATGAAGAAGCGACCGTTGTCCCGCGTGATCTGGCTGGCCTTCGCACCATTGGCGCGATTGACCACTTCGACCGAGACGTTCGGCACTGGGGCATTCTTTTCGTCCGTCACCGTGCCGGTGATCGCGCCCGTCGTCGTTCCCTGCGCCGCGAGCGGCGTGGTGGAAGCAACGGCGAGAACCGCGACCGCGGCGGCCAGGCTCAGCCAACGTTGGATACGCATAGATGCAGTTTGTCCGATTATAGAGGAGTCGTTCCCCGGCACTCAACCGACAAGGCCAGCCACCGAGATACAGAAAAGTAGAGTGTCCGTTACAAATGGTGCAACCTGACGGTGTAACCAGTGGGTCACACTGGGACGCCCAACCGCTTGGGAGGCAGGGAGGAGGTAATAAGGGAGGAGGGGGCAGGAAGACCACGCATGGCCCCTGCCCCTCCTCCCTTTTCACCTCCCTCATGCCTCCTAAGCCGTTGGCAGTTAGGGCCTTGCCGCTTTCCGACCGACGGTGAGGTAGTACACCGGCACCCCCAGCAGAATCACGCCGAACACCCCGAGCGTGGGCACCCGCTGGGCGTCGTCCATGAGTGCGTTCACCAAGAGGAACAACGTGCCGAGACAGAACATCGCCGGGACCAAGGGATACCATGGCGTGCGCACCGGTGGGTTCCAGTCGGGGCGACGACGCAGCTTAAAGATCGCTCCAATACTGAGGATGTAGAACACCAGCGACGCCGTCACGAAGATGTCCGCCAGCTGCTCGAAGGTGCGCACGAGCACGAAGGCGATCGCAATCGTGGCCGTGAGTAGAATCGCCACGTACGGCGTTTTGAAAGTCGGATGGACCGCCGCCACCTTCTTGAAAAAGAGGCCATCGTCGGCCATGGCGAAGAAGATGCGCGGGCCAGTCAGCAGCGAGCCGTTCACCGAGCCGAACGTCGACAGCAGCACCGTGATCGCGACCAGCGTGACGCCGATCGGGCCGATCAGCTTCTCGGCCACGTCGGCCGCCACCAGCCGGGCGCCACGAATCTCGTCGACCGAGAGCACCGACAGATAGGCGATGTTGGCGAGTAAATAGATGAAAATGATGCTGAGGGTACCGAGGACGATCGCCTTGGGCAGCGTCTTTTCGGGGTCCTTCACCTCACCGGCCACCTTACTGAGGTCGCCCCATCCGTCGAAGGCCCAGAGCACCGACACCAGCGCCAGCCCGAAGGCTGACACGGAGAAGCTGCCTGGGGGCATGGCCGGCGTGAAGTGGCCACCCGTTTGCGGCAACCCGAGAATGAGTGCCAGCAGAATGATCAGCATGAGGCCGCCGTACTTGGCGACCGTGGTGAAGTTCTGCACCAAGGCGCCCCATTTGAGCCCGACCACGTTGATCACCGCCATCAGGGCCACCGTGGCGGCGGCGATCCAATGGGCGTAGGTGTCGTAGGGCGCGAGCGCCGGATTGTAGCCCAACCCTCGCAACAGATACTCGGCGAAGGTGGTCGATATGCCGCCCAGCGCCGCGGCGCGGATGAGGGTGAGCTCCGACCATCCATATAGGAAAGCGGGTAAGCGCCCCCAGGCCTCGCGGATGTACACGAAGTAGCCACCGGTCCGTGGCATCGCCCCGGCCAGTTCGGCCAAGGTCAGGGCGCCGCAGAGGGCGAAGATGCCGCCGGTCGCCCAGACGGCCATCAGGGGCAAGGGACCGGGGAGCTTGTCGGCGATACCGGCCGGGGAGCGGAAGATTCCCGAGCCGATCGTGGTGCCGACCAGAACGGCAATGGCGCTCCACAGCCCTAAGCGACGCGGCAATTCCGTGCTGGCGCCGGAATTTGTGCTGGTCGAGGAAACCGAAGGTGAGGTCATGACGCTATGGTAGTACGCTGCGCGCAGTACCGCACGGGGTGCGGTCGTCTACTTTTCATGGGCTATGACTTCTGTCCTGACTGTGTCCCTTCCGCCGGCTGTCGTGACCGCGCTGTTCTGGAGCGCCGTGGTGGCCTGCGTGATCGCGCAAGTGTTCATTTTGCGCGCCGTGTTTCGAACGCTGCCGATCCTGCCGTCCTCGTCTCAGGTTCCCACGCCGCATCGGCTCACGGAAATCCTGTGGGTGGTCCTGCCGGTGGGTGGACTGATCGCCGTCTTCGTTGGCGCGTATCGCGCCCTGCCACTGTGACCGGAGTCTCGCTGGACCCCGAGAAGGCCCCCACGCCGCTGTCACGCGATCTGATCGCGCTGACCAAGCCGCGCATTATCTCGCTGCTGCTCGTCACGACGGTCGCGCCGATGTATGCCGCAGGCTCGCCGACGTGGCTCTCGGTGCTGCTCGTCACGATCGGTGGCTATCTCATGGCGGGCGGTGCGAACGCGGTCAACATGTACCTCGACCGCGACATCGACGACGTCATGGCGCGCACGCGCCTGCGGCCGATTCCGAGCGGGCGTATGTCGCCGATTCAGGTGCTGGCCTTCGGGGTGGCCTGCGCGGCCTTCGCCACGTGGATGCTGGCGCAGTTCGTGAACGTGCTCACAGCGGGCCTCGCGCTCGCCGGCTTCTACTTTTACGTGTTCATCTACACGCGGTGGCTCAAGCGGTCGTCGCCGCAAAACATCGTGATCGGTGGCGCGGCTGGTGCCTTTCCGCCATTGGTGGGATGGGCGGCAGTGACGGGCACGCTCGACGTGTCGGCGCTGTGCCTGTTCCTGATCGTGTTCTATTGGACGCCGCCGCACTTCTGGGCGCTCGCGCTGCTTAAGCAGGTGGACTACGGCCGCGCGAAGGTTCCGATGGCGCCGCTGGTGTGGGGTGAACGCGAGACGATGTATCAGATGGTGTGGTACACCGTGATTCTCATCGTCCTCACGTTGCTGCCGGTGCTGTTCGGCGCGTTCGGCACGCTGTACCTCCTCTCCGCTATCGTGTTGAATGCGCTGCTGATGGGGGGCGTGCTCAAGGTGCTCTTCGCCGCCCGTGCGTCCAAGCCGTGGACCGGTCCGGCCTGGTGGGTTTACAAGTATTCACTGCTGTATTTGGCCCTGCTCTTCCTCGCGATGGCGGTCGATCGGGCGCTCACGCGGTGACGAGCGGCGCGGCGGCGCGGACGCGACCGCGCCCAGGACTTCGTCCGCTCGCGCGACTCGCGCCGCTAGTGCGGCCGTACACGTCGCGGCTGGTGGTCGCGTCATTCTTTCTGGTGGTGGCAGCAGCGGCGGGGCTCGTGTTCCCCGCCGTGCTACGGTACCTGCTCGACGCCGCGTTCGAACAGAAGGATCGCGGCGCCCTCGACCGCATCGCGCTCGGGCTGTTGGGCGTCTTCGCGGTACAGGGCGTCGCGAACTTCGTGCAGGTCTTTCTGCTCAGCTCCTCGACCGAGCGGATCGTCGCCGCGCTGCGCGAGCAGACGTATGCGCATCTTATCCGCCTGTCGCCCGCGTTCTTCACCGAGCGCCGCACGGGCGAACTTACCAGTCGCCTAAGTAGTGATCTGGCCCTGTTGCAGTCGCTCCTCGGCACGTGGATCTCCGAACTGTCGCGGCAGATCCTGTTTCTGATTGGCGGCATCGCGATGATGTTCGTGACGAACCCGCGCCTGGCGCTCACCACGCTGGCGGTGGTGCCCGCCGTGGTCGGCGCGGCCTTCACGTTCGGCCGGGCGCTGCGCAAAGCCAGCACGAGTGTGCAGGACCGCATCGGCGAAGCGATGGGCATGGCGGATGAAACGTTCGGCTCTATCCGCACGGTACAGAGTTTCACGCGCGAAGGGATCGAGACCCAGCGCTTCGGCGCGCTCTTGCACGACCTCGTGGGTGTGGCGGTCTATCGCGCGCGCGTCCGCGCCCTCTTCTTTGGCGTCGTGGGCTTTGTCGCCTTCGGCTCGGTGGCGGCGGTGCTGTGGCAAGGCGGCGCGCAGGTGCTCGAGGGCAAGCTCACGGCTGGGACGTTGGTGGCGTTCCTGTTCTATGCGCTGTTCGTCGCCGCGGCGGTCGGCACCTTAGCCACCTTGTTCGGCAACTTTCAGGAAGCTACCGGCGCCGCAACCCGGGTGTTCGAACTGCTCGATGCCGAGCCCACGGTGCGCGAGCCGGAGCATCCGCATGGGTTCACCGAGCCGGTACGCGGCGCGGTGACGCTGGAGGCGGTGGCGTTCCGCTATCAGCCCGATCTGCCCGACGTGGTACAGGATATTTCGCTCAACATCGCGCCGGGAGAGGTCGTGGCGTTGGTTGGGCGCTCAGGTGCTGGCAAGACCACGATCGCGAGTCTCTTGCCGCGCTTCTGGGATGTCACCTCGGGACGCATCACGCTCGACGGCATCGACATCCGCTCGCTCTCGCTCGATGCGCTGCGCACGTCGATCGGCATCGTGCCGCAGGAGCCGGTCTTGTTCAGCGGAACGATTCGCGAAAACATTGCGTATGCGCGCCCCGATGCGAGCGACGCCGAGCTGTTGCGGGCGGCGCAGGCGGCGCACGCGTGGGAATTCATCGAACGGCTTCCCGACCAGTGGAACACGCGCGTTGGCGAGCGCGGCGTGAAGCTCTCCGGCGGCCAGCGCCAGCGCATCGCCATCGCGCGGGTGTTTCTGAAGAATCCCGCGGTGGTGATTCTCGACGAGGCCACGTCGAGTCTCGACACGGAGAGCGAACGCTATGTGGAGCAGGCGCTCGAGCAACTCTTACAGGGACGCACCACGCTGCTGATCGCGCACCGGTTGAGCACCGTACGTCGTGCCGACCGCGTGGTGGTGCTCGATCAGGGCCGGATCGTGGAGACCGGCAGCCACGACGAGCTGTTGGGGCGCGAGGACGGATTGTTTGCGCGGTTGCATCAGCTGAACTGAGCGGCTCACGGGGTGGCGGCTGAGTGTGCGGGTGCGTTTGGAGTCGTGAGTTCAAGTTTCGAGTCGTGGGTCAAGCCACCACACGTCGCCTACTCACAACTCCCAACTTGAACTCACAACTCCAAGCTCACGTGAGGGGCCGGGCCGCGCCACGATGCCGGTGCGTTCGGAGTTGCGAGTTCAAGTCTCGAGTCGTGGGTCACGCCACCACAGTTCGCCCACTCACGACTCCCAACTTGAACTCACGACTCCAAGCTCACGTGAGTGGCCGGGCCACGCCACGACGCCGGTGCGTTTGGAGTTCCGAGTTCGCGTTTCGAGTCGTGGGTCACGCCACCACAGTTCGCCTACTCACAACTCCCAACTTGAACTCACAACTCCAAGCTCACGTGAGTGGCCGGGCTGCGCCACGATATCCGAGTCAGTCAGAACT
>CAITQY010000303.1 GCA_903894655.1 uncultured Gemmatimonadota bacterium | reverse complement strand
GCACTGGTCCTCGCAACCGTGAAGCTGCGACCCGCGCCGATTGCACTGGTCGTACCGTGGCTCGCCGACAGTTCGGCGCCGGTCGTGCGCGCGGCGACGTATGTAATTGGCCGACTGCGGGCACCGGCAGGCGTGCGCGCCCTGCTCACGGTGCGTGCGCACGCCGATGAGGAAGTCCGACAGTACGTGGCGCGCGCCTTGACGCGCACCACCGTCGGAGATTCAATCGCCGCGCTGGCACGTGAGGCGCTCAGTACGTTCGCGCGAGACCCCGACTGGCGTGTACGGGCCAATGCCGCGGGGAGCGTCTCGACCTTCGGCGCGTCGGCGCTGGATGCCGTACAGATCGGACTCGCCGACACGGTCGCCAACGTGCGCGTCGTGGCCACCGACAGTCTGTCGGTCGTCTTCGGCCGCGATCCCGATCAGTGGCGTCGTGCGTGGGAGCGCGACACGCTGCTCGCCGTGCGGCGATTGATGCTCGCGCATGTGCGACGGCTTGCCCTCCCGATCTTCGATGCCGAAGTCGCGACGTGGGAGCGGCACGCCGATTGGCGGTATCGTATGGCGGCGCTCGAGCATCGCGCGCGCGTGACCGGCGCCGATCTGGTGCGATCGGCGGAAACGTTCATCGCCGATACCGATCCGCGTATTCGCAGCGCCGCGCTGCAACGTCTCGCCGATCTCGCCGACGACAGCCTGTCGGCGCGGGTTCGCCTGCTCGCCGTGCGTGCGAGCACCGATCGTGATTCCATCGTCCGAGCCATTGGACAGCGACTGCTCGCGCCGAGGGATTCGACCACACGACGACCGCGGCGGGTGACGCCAGACTCGCTGGTCGCTCGACCGTTGATCGAGTACGAGCGTTTGGTCCGTCAGTGGGGCGCGGTCGGGAGCCGTCAGCCCGTGGCCGTGATTGAGACCGACTACGGCGTGGTCACTCTGCAACTCTACGGGCGCGAAGCGCCGTTGGTGGTCGAGGCGTTCGTCCGACTGGCCACGGAAGGGTTCTACCGGAACACGGTCTTCCATCGCGTGGTCCCCAATTTCGTAGTGCAGGACGGAGATCCTCGAGGCGACGGAACGGGCGGACCGGGCTTCTCCCTCCGCGAGAGCTTCTCTCGGCGGCGTCACGAGCGTGGATGCCTTGGGCTCGCAACGTCAGGGCCAGACACCGGCGGAAGCCAATACTACCTGTGCCACTCCAGTCAGCCGCACCTCGACGGCGCGTACACCGTGTTCGGCACGGTGATGTCCGGGTTCGACGTCATGGATCGCATCGTGCAAGGGGACCGCATGCTGCGCATCCGTATCCAGTGACCCGATCCTCGCATCGACGCTACCTCCATTCATGACCGAACGAGCCCCTTTCGTGAATCGCTCTAGGACCCCAGTCGCGGTCATCGCCGTCGTCTCGGGCTTGCTGTTGGCCTGTGCCCCGGCCGCGCGACCGCTGGTTGGCTCGCCCACGCGCGCGGGATTGCCGCCCACCGGCATGGTCGCCGGAGCGCAGCTCCTCCGCTTCACCTGGACCTACAGGGACGAGACGTTTGAGGCCAACGGTGACGGAGCGGTTCGGGCGCAGGCACCGGATCGGGCACGGCTCGACTTCTTCCTCCGGAATGGAATGGCCGGCGGTTACGCCATTCTTCTCGGTGACTCGTTGTTTGTACCCGGCGTCGACCTCGTCAAGCGACTCCTCCCTCCGGTGCCCCTGCTGTGGTCCAGTCTGGGACGATTGGCACTGCCGCCCAGCCGTGACACGACCGCGCGGATCGACGGCGACACGCTGCGTGTCGATCTCGGCGTGCTGCGCGGGCGCGATGCCTCTGGCGCCGATGGGCGGGCGTGGCGCCTCGCGTTCGGCGGCACCACGCTCGCACGGGTCGAGCGGATCGAAGACGGCAAGGTC
>CAITQY010000302.1 GCA_903894655.1 uncultured Gemmatimonadota bacterium | reverse complement strand
GTCGAGACGATTTCCGCCGATGCCGTCGTCCTCGCCACCGGCGGGACCGGCCAGGTCTATCAGTTCACGACGAATCCGGATAGCGCGACCGGCGATGGCATCGCGATGGCCTATCGCGCCGGCGCCGAAGTGCGCGACATGGAGATGGTCCAGTTCCATCCGACCGCGCTCAAGGCGCCCGACGGCAGCCGCGCCCTCATCTCCGAGGCCGTCCGCGGAGAAGGCGCCATCTTGCGCGATCTCTCGCTGCGGGCGTTCATGAAGGACTTCCACCCCTTGGGAGACCTTGCGCCGCGCGATATCGTCGCCCGGGCCATCGACTCGGTGATGAAGCGCGACGGAGCCCCGCACGTGCTGCTGGATGCCACGCAAGTCGCCAAAGGCCACTTCGCCGAACGCTTCCCGCACATCCACGCGACGTGCCTCAAGGCCGGCTTCGATCTCACGAAGGAGCCCGCCCCGGTCGTTCCGGCCGCCCACTATCTTTGCGGTGGCGTCGCCACGGACCTTCGCGGACAGACTTCCCTGGCCGGACTATTCGCGGTCGGAGAAGTAGCCTGCACCGGCCTGCACGGAGCCAACCGGCTGGCCTCGAACTCATTGCTCGAAGCGGTGGTACTGGCCCATGACGGCGCCGCGGCCGCCCACGAAACAATCGTGGCCAAGAAGATCCAGCCGGCACCCCTGCCCGCCTGGATCGACGGCTCGGCCGGCGACCCGGACGAACGGGTGGTCCTGACTCACAACTGGGATGAGCTTCGCCGCACGATGTGGGACTATGTCGGCATCGTCCGTTCGACCAAGCGACTTCAGCGCGCCCGGACTCGCATCGGCACCTTGTCGGACGAGGTCCGCGAATATTACTGGAATTTCCGCGTCGAACCGCGGCTGCTGGAACTGCGTAACCTGATCCAGGTCGCCGAACTCATCATCGACTGCGCCTTGCAGCGCCGGGAGAGCCGCGGCCTCCACTTCACGCTCGATTACCCGGCGAAACTCGCGGAAGCCCGCCACACTTCGGTCCGGCGACCGCTCGGCCGCCCATGAAGATCGCGATCGTCGGAACCGGAGCCGTCGGCGGATGGTACGCCGCCTTGCTCGCCGAAGCCGGACACGAGGTCCATTGCCTCGCACGGAGCGACTTCGAAGCTATCCGCGCCCACGGGCTGACGATCAGGAACAAGGGAGCAGAGCGCGTCGTCCAAGTGGCTTCGGCGACGCCCGACGCCGCGACCATCGGCTCGTGCGACCTCGTCGTCGTCACGATCAAATCGACCGCCAATCATGCCTTGCCGGCGCTGGTCACGCCGCTACTCGGACCAGCCACCGTCGTCCTGACCCTCCAGAACGGGATGGGAAACGTCGAGGCCTTGGCCAAGCTGCTGCCGATCGAACGCATCGTCGCCGGGCTTTGCTTCGTCTGCATCTATCGTACGGCGCCGGGCATGATCGACGCGACGCTGGCAGGGTACGTGCGCATGGCCGCCGCCACCGGCCCCATCAACCCCTCGGTCGAATCCTGCGTAGCCGCCTTCGCCAGCGCCGGTGTCGACTGCCAGGCGGAGATCTCATTGGAAGCAGTCCTCTGGAAAAAGCTGTGCTGGAACATCCCCTTCAACGGTCTCTCCATCGCCGGCGGCAGCATCACGACCGACCTCATCCTGGCCGACCCGGTGCTCAATGAGCGGGCTTACTCCCTGATGAAAGAAGTTCAGGCGGCGGCGACCGCCCGCGGACATGGTTTCGAAGACACCCATATCAAGCGTCAGTTCGTGGTCACCGTCGGCATGGGACCTTATCGTCCGTCTAGCCTCATCGACTTCGTCGAAGGTCGGGACGTCGAAGTCGAAGGCATCTGGGGCGAACCCCTCCGACGCGGACAAGCGGCCGGCGTGGCGATGCCTGAGACCGAGAAGCTGGTGGCCGAGATCAAGTCCCGGATCGCCACACGCAAGTAAGGCTTCAACGTCCGAGCTTCTCTAGCTGATCACGAACAAGGTCGGCGATTCGCTCCTTGG
>CAITQY010000301.1 GCA_903894655.1 uncultured Gemmatimonadota bacterium | reverse complement strand
GCTGTTCGGTCGCCCGTTCGTCCATCTGCGCGACGTGCAGCGGTACGCCGAAATGGTCGCTGACCTGTCGGGCATACGGATGATCGTCGACGAAGCCTTCGGTCTGCTCGGTGGCGGACTGCGGCGGCAGCGTGAAGCACGGGTAGTCGGCCGGCGAGGCGACATGCCGCAGCGCGAAGTGGGCGATGGTCGAGGAATCCAGTCCGCCGGAAAGAAAGCCGCCGAGCGGCACATCGGAGACGAGCTGGCGGCGAACCGCTTGGTCGAGATAATGCCGCAGGCCTTCGATTGCTTGCTTCTCCGAGAAGGGCTGGATTTCCTGCGCGTAACTGATGGGGCCAAAACGACGCACCACGGGTGCCTGCCCTTCGCGCCATTCGACGAAGGTGCCGGGCAATACCTTGCGGATGCCTTTAATAGGAGTGCCTTCGCCGGGCGCATAAAGAAGCGCAAGGTAAGAGGCGATAGCGGCCGGATCAGGTGAAAGGTCGACGTCCGGGAGACAACGTAACGCCTTGAGCTCGGAGGCGAAGCCGAAGCCCGAAGGCGTCCGCGCCCAATAGAGCGGCTTCACGCCCGCGGCATCGCGCGCGAGCAGCATCCGCCGTTCAGCAGGGAACCAAGCGGCGAACGCAAAGATTCCGTTGAGCCAAGGGAGACACTTCTCGCCATGACGGGCCAGAAGGCTCACTAGCACCTCGGTATCGCTGCCGCCACGGAAGACCTCACCTTCGCGCTCAAGCCGACGACGGAGTTCGCGGTAGTTATAGATTTCGCCGTTGAACGTGACGACGACCCTTCCGTCCGCGGAACGCATGGGCTGACGACCGGCCTCCGAAAGGTCGAGGATCGCCAGTCGAACATGGGAAAGACCGACGCGCTCGCCGGACCAGACATCAGAGCCATCCGGACCGCGATGACCCTGAGCCTTGGCCATCTGGTCAAGGAACGCGGAGTCGAAGTCTCCGAGATATCCTGCGATGCCGCACATGGTTTAGCGGCGCGAAGCGTCCTCCTCATAGATGCGCATGGTCTCGGCCGCGATCGCCGACCAAGCATGCACACGACGCACATAAGCTTGGCCACGAGCCCCTCTCTCGGCCGGGGCACCAAGCACTTCCGCGACCGCTTTCGCCAAAGCCTCTTCGCCCTGCTCACACTGTTTGAGCACATCGGCGTCAGCCGCGGCAGCCATGTGGCACTGGCGGGTGGCCACGACCGGAACCGCGGCAGCCATCGCTTCAAGGATCGCGATGGCCATGCCTTCGGACTCGGACGCATGGACGAATACCTGGGCGGCCGCATAGGCCGCCGGCTTCGCCTGCTCGTCGAGAAAGCCCACCCACCGGACTCGGTCCGCGATGCCCGAGGCCGTAAACTGCTCGCGCAACCGGGCCACATAAGCCGGCGCCGTTCCAAGGTCGCCAGCGATGACCAGATGCAGGTCTGGGTGGCTGAGTCGAAGCAGAGCCAGCACTTCAGCGATGTCCTCGATGCGCTTGAGCGCCACGATGCGGCCGACGAAAAGCATGACGCGGGCGCCTTCGGGGAT
>CAITQY010000300.1 GCA_903894655.1 uncultured Gemmatimonadota bacterium | reverse complement strand
GAGTGCGGGAAGTTGGGCAGATCGATGTAGTCGATGGTCTCCTCGACCGCGATCTCGTTGGCCAGGCCGCCGAGGCCGGTGCCAAGGATGATCGCGACATCGATCGGACGCGGGAAGCGCGCGCGCACCGCCTGCGCACACGCGTCGATGCGCTCGCGGGCGTGCAATCCGAGCGCTGGATGCGCATGCGGCGGAGCGTTCATGAGCCATCCTCAACGACATCGAGCCACGACGGGGTGGGCGCCGCGGGGCGTAGGGGCAACTCGCGGATCTCCTGCACCATCGCCGGCTCGGCCCGCACCGCCGACAGGGCCCGGGGCGTGGCAAAGTCGGGGAGCGGCTCGGATTCCGCCGAGTTCAGCTCGGACAGCTGACGCTCGAGATGATGACGCAGCTGCGCCAGATAGCTGCGACGTGTGCGCCAGAGCGCCTGCACCTCTTCTTCCGACCGACGCAGTTCGTCGCGCACCCCCTGCAGCAGCTTGTCGGCCTCGGCCTGCGCTTCCCGCAGAATCAGCTGCGCTTCGCGTTCGGCCTGTTCCTTGATCTCGCCGCGCAGTTGCTGGGCGCTCACCAGCGCTTCATTGAGCGCCTTGTCACGCTCGCGGAACGACTTCAGCTGCTCGTGAAAATTGCGCGCCTTCTGGTCGAGCTCCTGGTTGGCGCGCGACAGGCGCTCCAACTCCTCAGCCACCTGCTCGCGGAACTGGTCCACACGTGCGCGGTCGTAGCCACGCAGTGCGTTGCCGAAATCGAAGCGCCGCGCGTCGAGCGCGGTGAGATGGAAGCCTTGAGAGCCGTCGTCCGCCATGCGAATTCCCGGATGAATCAGGTCCGACTGCCGAACAGCACTGTGCCCAGCCGTACATGCGTTGCGCCTTCTTCGACGGCGACTTCGTAGTCACCCGACATGCCCATGCTCAACCACTCGGCCCCGAACCCGGCCCCCTGTAACTTCGTTCGCGCGTCCCGCGCGCCGCGGAACACGGCGCGCAGCACCGACTCGTCGGCATCGAATGGCGCCATGGTCATGACGCCCCGGACCCGCAGATGACGGCAAGCATGGAGGCGCTCCGAGACGGCCGGCAGTTCGTGCAGCGCGAAGCCACTCTTGGTGCCTTCGCCGCTGACGTTGACCTGCACCAGCACCTCGAGCACCCGCTGCGCCTCGCCAGCCGCGTCGTTGAGCGCCACGGCAAGCCGTTCGCTATCGAGACTGTGGACGAGATCGAACTTCGCGGCGTTCTTCGCCTTGTTGCGCTGAAGGTGACCAACCAGATGCCAACGGACCGGCACCGTCACCTGCGCCCTCTTCGATTCGGCTTCCTGCACTTTGTTCTCGCCCACATCGTGGACGCCAGCGTGCCACGCCGCCATGACGGCGTCCGGGCCGTGGGTTTTCGTGACGGCAATCAGGGTGACGTCCTGCCCGTGTCCTCCCCGTTCGCGTGCCGCGGCGATGCGCTCACGAACCTCCGCCACCACCGTTGCGACATGGTCCGAAATTGGCATAGCACATAAGGTTAGGGAGCATTGCACGACGACACAAGTAATGGGTCGTCGATACGCCGCACTTGCGTACAGCGCAGCAGTGCCTGCATCTGTGTCACGGCTGGATCAGCGCCGGCCGGGATAGGCGCGAGCACCGACCGAGGCAGCTGCTCCCGCGCCCGCGCCAAGGCGGCCGCGTCGAGAGTGATCGCCCCGGGCGCGGTGGTCGCCGACGGCGCATACACCAGTCCCTCCAAGGCCCAACCCTGCGTCCGGTCCACCCGGTTGCGATCGGCGCGAGCCAGCAAGGTGCTCACGCGCACCTCGCGTCCGTCTTCCGTGGCGTGGATCATGACCGACCGCAGCGTGGCCTCAAGCCCGGGCCAACGGCGCACCGCGGCCGAGGGGAGCAGTCGCCGTGCGGCGAGCGCTTCCCGATACCACGTGGCACCCAGCAATGGCACGGTGACGACGGTCACGTCGGACCGGTAGTCCTCCACCTGCTGCAGGTACCCGAGGTGGAAGGTGTCGTTGTCGCCGCCCGCGAGGAGCACCCCACGCTGCGGCACGGCATCGAGCAGCAGTCGCGCGTAGGTGCGCGGCATCATCGCGATCGGTTCACGCGTACGATCCATCACCTGGTTGTTGGCCACCAGCGGCACCGCGCCGATCAGCAACGGGAGCGCGGCGATGGGTGCCGGCAGGCGTTTGGCCAACGCCGCCGAGATCGCGGCGAGCCCGGCACCGGCCAGTAATCCCCAGCTCCAGAAACCGAGCACGAAAAAGTAGTCGCGCTCACGCGCCTCATGCACCGCGCCCGCCGCAATAAAACTGCCGCCGAAGGTCGGACCGGCGCGCATGTTGAGCCAGAACGCCACGCCCATCGTGCCTGAAATCAGGAGCACCAGCATGGCGCGCCCCACCCGAGCCTCATGCCGCCAGACGGTGCGCAGCCCGAGGGCCGCCAGCCACGCGAACGACAGCGTGAGCAGCGTACGCGGAACCGACGGTGTGGGAAACGGATGTACGCCGAACGCGACCTGCCAGTCGGCCCATTCGAAGACATTGGCCAGCTGCAGCCAGAGCGGCGCCATGCGCGGCAGCAGCCCTGCCACCTGGTACTGCTCGCGACGGAGCACCGCCACGAGCGCCTGCAGCGAATCGGGGTGGCCAGACGCCAGCTCCGGCCCCGCCGCATACAGCAGGGGCAGCACAGCGACCGTGGACACCCCGAGCAGCGCCAGCGCCCCCCAGCCGATTACGTCGATCACACGAACACGCGGGCCCGCCCAAGCGAAGAGCAGCGCCGCCGGCAACGCCACCAGCACGCTCAGATGCAGTGGAATCGCGAGGGCGGCCACGAACGCGATCAACGCGCGTGCCCGACGACGTGCCGGATCGGAGACCCCCGGACGCCCGGCGAACTCGCCGACGGCCAGCATGAGCGCCGAGACGAGTAGCGACACCGCGTAGACTTCGGTTTCCGTGGCACTGCTCCACACCGTGGTCATGGTACCGGCGATAACGGCGCCCACGACCGCCGCGCGGGCACCGACCCAGCGCTGCAGCAGCGAAGCGCCGACGCCACCCACCAACGCACTGGCCAGGACCGAGACCATGGTCACGGCCCGTGCCGGTCCCGTGTTCACAAACGCATTTGACACGACGCGCGCGATCAGCACCCACAGCGGCGTACCGGGCGGATGCGGAATGCCAAGCGTGCGCGCCGCCGTCACGAGCTCGGACGCATCCCAAAAGGTGAGGTCGGGCGCCGCCGTGGCCAGATAGGCCGAGAAGAGCACGACCATCGCCAGAACCGGGGCGATGACCGTCCGGGGCATTTGAAAGCGGGCACGAGGCATGGATGCCGTCATTCCGCGGATTTCACCGGTCGGCCCGCCAGCAGATCACGCACTTGCACGGGGGAGAGGCGCACCTGCAGCGCGCCGTTGCGCGCCACGGAGACCACGGCGGTTTCCTCGGACACGACGATGACGATGGCGTCGGTCTCCTCGGCCAACCCTAGCGCCGCCCGATGGCGGGTGCCGAGGGAACGGTTGGCCACCGCCCCCTGCGACAACGGCAGAATGCACCCGGCGCCCACGATGGTGTCGCCGCGAATGATCACGGCGCCGTCGTGCAGCGGCGAATAGGGCGTGAAGATCGTGGTGAGGAGATCGGCCGACACCTTGGCCTGCAGCGACGAGCCGCTGTCGATGAAATCCGAGAGGGGCACATCACGTTCGATGGCGATGATCGCGCCAACGCCTGAACGGGACAGACGCTCCACCGCATCCGCGATTTCGTCTTCCACCGGCTCTTGTTCGACGCGCTTGAAGAGCCGGGTCACGGGCGTCTGCCCGATGTGCGCCAGCGCCGCGCGCAGTTCAGGCTGGAAGATGATGAGCAGCGCGAACGCGCCATACGTGAACACCAACCCGAGGAGGTAGGTGATCATGGCGAGCTGCAGCAGCGACGCGATGGTATACGCCGCCACCAGCACGGCGACCCCGCCCAGAATCTGGAGCGCGCGCGTGCCATGAATGAGCCGCAGGACTCGGTAGAACACCAGCGCGACGACCCCGATTTCGAGGCCGTCGCGCCATGTGAACTGCGTCGTGAACTGCGTCGTGAACTGCATCACCTGCCCGTTGCTGAGATCCGTCACGCCGGACTCACGCAGCGATTCCGCGACCGATTACGCAGGAGCGATTTCCGGACCGCCGAGCAACGGCGGCAGGATCGGGCGGGCCGCCGGTGCCGCCGGTGTGGCCAGCGGCTGCGTGGTCATCGGCATGTCGGGCGGCAGGCGCGGCGGCAATTCCTTACCGGCCTTGAGCAGCAGGATATCGTCGCGTGTGAGCGTCTCACGTTCGAGCAACTGTGTGGCCACGATGTCGAGGAGCGCGCGATGCTCAGTGAGCACGGCGACTGCCCGGGCATGCGCCTCAAACGCCACGCGCTTCACTTCGGAATCCACCAGCTGCGCCGTCTGCTCCGAGACTTCACGGCGCGTCTGAATGTCGCGCCCGAGGAAGAGTTCCTGTTCGACGTCACCGACCAGGATCGGTCCGATGGTGTCGGAGAGTCCCCATTGCGTGACATACCGGCGCGCAATGCTCGTGGCCTGCTGGATATCGCTGGCGGCCCCGGTGGTCACGCGGTTGCGGCCGAACACGATTTCTTCGGCGGCACGTCCACCGTACGCCATCACGAGCTTCGCTTCGAGCTGTTCGCGCGTGACCGACACGCGGTCATCTTCGGGAAGCGTGAAGGCAATACCAAGGGCGCGGCCGCGCGGCACAATGGTGACCTTGTGCAACGGATCGTTGCCGTAGACCATCATCGCGCACACCGCATGTCCAGCCTCGTGGAACGCCGTGAGCCGACGCTCGTCATCTTTCATCACGAGCGACTTACGCTCAGCGCCCAGCATGACGCGATCCTTCGCTTCCTCGAGGTCGCTCATGTAGATCTTGTCGTGCCCCTTCCGAGCGGCCAGCAACGCGCCTTCGTTCACGAGATTCGCGAGGTCGGCACCGGCCATGCCCGGGGTGCCACGCGCCAGTAAGTGCACGCTGACATCGTCGGCCTGCGGCTTATTGCGCAGGTGGACTTTGAGAATGCCTTCACGGCCGCGCAGATCCGGCGCATCGACCACGATCTGGCGGTCGAAGCGGCCCGGGCGCAGCAGCGCGGGGTCGAGCACGTCGGGGCGGTTTGTGGCGGCGATCAGGATCACGCCGTCATTCGATTCGAAACCGTCCATCTCAACGAGCAGCTGGTTGAGCGTCTGCTCACGCTCGTCGTGCCCACCACCCATCCCCGAGCCGCGATGACGGCCGACGGCATCGATTTCGTCGATGAAGATGATGCACGGGGCGTGGGCCTTGCCCTGCTCGAACAAATCACGCACGCGCGACGCGCCGACGCCGACGAACATTTCCACGAAGTCGGAGCCCGACATCGAGAAGAACGGGCGTCCGGCTTCTCCGGCCACGGCCTTGGCGAGCAACGTCTTCCCGGTACCTGGCGGACCAACCAACAGCGCACCCTTCGGCAAACGGCCACCGAGCTTGGTGAACTTCTGTGGGTCCTTCAGGAATTCGATGATTTCCTGCAGTTCGACTTTCGCTTCGTCGGCGCCAGCCACATCGGCGAAAGTGATCTTGGGCGTATCGCCGGTGAGCAGCTTCGCCTTGCTCTTGCCGAACGAGAACGCCTTGTTGCCGCCGGACTGCATCTGGCGGAACAGGAAGATCCAGAAGCCGATGAGCAGCACGTACGGCAGCACGGTGATGAGCAGGCTGCCGAAGTTCGCGCGCGGCTCGGTGGCGTTGGTGACGACGCCGCGCTCGAAGAGCCGCGCCTGCTCCTTCTCGGCCGCTCCCGGCACCAAGCGCAGGACGAACTTCTTCGCTTGCACGTTGCCGATCCGCACGGGCTGGCTGAACTGCCCGGCCAGCACGTTGTCGGTCTGGAAGGTGGCGGCTTTGATGTTACCGCTCTCGAGCTGCTGGCGGTAAAACGAATAATTGACTTCCGGCGCCTGTGATTCGCGACCGTTTCCATACGTCAGGAACGCGATCGGAATCAGGATCACGAGGATCCAGAACGACAGTGTCTTGGAGAAGCGTCCCCAGTTGAACGACTTCTTTGGCGAGGGCGTCATGTTTGGTGCCATAGGGTGACCGCCTTACTGCAGGCTGGCGACATACGGGAGGTGCCGAAAATTCTCGGCATGGTCTAGCCCGTAGCCAACCAGAAATTCGTGCGGCGCATCGAACCCGATGAACCGCGTGGGATGATGAAGCTCCGTCGCGATGTGCTTGTGCAGCAGCGCGCAGATTTCAAGCGAACGCGGCTTCCGGTCGCCCAACAGCTCGATGAGCCGATTGAGCGTGCGGCCAGAATCCACGATGTCTTCAACTAACAGAATGTGTTTCCCCTCCAGTTCCGTTTCCGGATCGTAGAGAAGACGGACCACACCGCTCGATTCCGTCGCATCGCCGTACGACGACGCCACGAGGAAATCCACTTGTAAGGGGCGTGCAATGTGCCGCACGAGATCGCTGAGAAAGATAAAACTGCCCTTGAGCAGGCCAAGCACCAGCAGTTCGCCATCGGGATAGGCCGCCGTGATGTCCGCCCCCAACTCCTGCACGCGCGCGCCGATCGTCTCGGCGTCGTACGCGATGCGCCGGACGGCACGGCCGTCGAGACGCGGATCTTCCGCGATGGGTTGGCTCTGCTCAGTCAAACTCGGGCTCACACCGGTACCAGATCAACTCCGGCCGACCGGGCCGAGACGGTGCCGCGAGAGCACGGCAAACCCCAGGAACCCACGCCAGCTCGTTCTCCACGAGCACGACCGGCCATGTCGACCGGTCCAGCGCAGGTACATGTGCTTCTGAAAAGTACCGCGTTACGCGCCGCCCTGCTGGAGCACCAGCGGTGCGGATGCGATCTCCTGCGGTCCAGACCCGCAACGTGACCGGCTCGCCACGGGGAAGCCCGATGGTCCACAGCTCCTGCTCCGCGGTACTGCCCGACGACGGAGCCGTGAGGAGCCGTCGCCACCGAAACCGTCCGAGCCGTGGTGGCAATGCCTCCGCGGCACCTGACCAGACTCGTACAGCGGTGGGCGACTGCTTCGGCACGGCCCGCCGCACTTCGAACCGTTCGCCGGGTGGCTCTGCCGCGGCGGCACGCCGTCGCAACACGACCGCTCCACCAGACACGAGCGTGCGCGACCCACATCGACTCGTCATGGTAAACTTCACGAGCTCGCGAGTTCCTTTGGCGTCCAGCGTCACACCGGCGCGGGCGCAGATGGCGGGCCAGAGCACCGCCTGCCCCTCGCGCGTCGTGGATTCGAGGGCCACCACGGGACAGGACGCGCGCGCGCCCGTCGACGCGACCGCCACGCCGAGGGCCTCGACATGGCGCTCCACGTCGCGTCGCCAGCTGGCCGCCTGATCCGCCAGCGCGAGGATCTGGTCCGAGAACCCGGGCGTGGCGGTCTCGAGCGCGGGGAGCAGTTCGTGGCGCACGCGCCCGCGCAAAAAGGCGCGCGAGACGTTCATCGGATCCTCGAGGTACGCCACCTGCTCCAGCACCGCCCAGCGCGCCAGCTCGGCCCGCGACAGCCCGAGCCACGGGCGCACCACGCTCGACGGCGCAGCCAGTGCGGCCATGCCGCGGGCGCCCGCTCCCCGCAGCAGACGCATCACGACCGTCTCGAGCTGATCATCGCGCGTATGCGCGGTGGCCACGCGCGCCGTGTAGGCGCGACCGCTCCGGCCGAGAAAGTCCCAGCGCGCCGCCCGCCACGCCGCTTCACTCTGCCCTGGCGTGCGCGACCGCTCACGCACCACGGTGAGCCCCAGCCGGCGTGACTCCGCGGCCACCAGCGAGGCGGCGTCGGTGGCGTGCTGGCCGGTGCCGTGATCGAAGGTGGCCACCGCCGCGATGCGCTCGGGAGCCCACCGCGCCATGGCCTGCAGCAGCACCATCGAATCCCGCCCCCCGGACACCGCCAAGATCAACGGTCCGACGACGGGCGCCATGGCCACCTCGAGTGACGCCTGCAGCAGCGCCTCAGGCGCGAAGTTCGTCGATTCGGACATGCTGGACTGATCGCCCGCCGGCGGCGGCGCGTCAACCACCCCCCTACCTTCCGGAGGCGGTCTTGTTTAGTCTTTTCTTCGTTCGGCGGGCGCGCGCAGCGGTGGGCCCGGCTTCAATCGACTCCGGAGACAGACAGTGGAATCACACGG
>CAITQY010000299.1 GCA_903894655.1 uncultured Gemmatimonadota bacterium | reverse complement strand
CGGCCGACCGCGTTCTCGCGATGAATCCGGACGGGGTGTTTCTGTCCAACGGCCCGGGCGATCCGGGCGCCGTGACCTATGCCCCGGCCGCGATCCGAAAGATCGCGGCCACCAACACGCCGATGTTCGGTATTTGTCTCGGACATCAACTGATTGGTCTATCCTTCGGGGCACGCACGGAGAAGATGCCGTTCGGACACCGGGGCGGAAACCAGCCGGTCAAGGATCTGGCGACTGGCAAGGTGCTGATCACCTCCCAAAACCACGGCTTCGCGGTGGTGGGGTCCGTTGACGGAGTCGAGGGCGCGCCGGATCTCGCCATCACCCACGTGAACCTCAACGATGGCACGGTCGAAGGGCTGCGTCATCGGACGCTGCCGATCTTTGCGGTGCAGTACCATCCCGAGGCGGCACCGGGACCACATGATGCGGTTCCGTTGTTCGATCAGTTTCTTGATGCCCTTCGAAATCGTCGTCGGTGAAGTGACCCAAACGCTTGACTGATAAGCACTAAGGTCATACGTTCGCTTCCTTCGCTTGATCTCCGATGCGTGCCGGACGCTCCTGACACTGGGACGGCACGTCGACCCCTTGGTAGAGTCCATGACGAAAGCCGATCTGGTTGAGAACGTCACGGCGCGTATCGCGCGGACGGCCGGACCGACCATCTCTAAGAAGGATTGTGCGCGGGTGGTCGACGCGTTTCTTGACGCGATCAAGGAAGCCCTTCAGGAGCAGAAGAACATTGAGGTGCGTGGTTTCGGCACCTTCAAGATCCGGCAGCGCAAGACACGCATGGCGCGCAATCCGCGCACCGGTTCGCCTGTCGAGGTGTCGGCGCGTCCCGTCCCGGTTTTCAAGCCGAGCAAGGAATTGCGTGCCATGGTTGCTGGGGTGGACGAGAGCATGCTTGAGGACGAAGAGGGCGATGAGATGAGCGAGGCCTAGTTCTCGCTCCTCACTTGGCCTTGCGGTCATGCCACGCCCCGTCGCGCCTCACGCGAGCGGGGCGCTGGTGTTTTCGTCATGGGGGAACCGAACGCGGTGTCTTGGGCTATGTTGTACCGACATGAGTATTCCCGTCCTTCTCTTCGCGTCCTACGCCGATGCGTTCGGCGCCCGCCGGCTCGAGGTGCCTCTCGAGGCACCGTGTCAGGTGGCCGACCTCGTGCGTGTCATCCGCACGCTTCCCGGCGGGGACCGTTTACCAGCGGCGCCCCTCGTGGCCGTGAACCGTACCTGGGTCCGCGAGGACACCGCGGTACAGACCGGTGATGAGGTCGCGCTGATCCCTCCCGTGGCGGGCGGATGACGGTGCCCGAGAGTGGTGTGTTGCATGTGGCGATCGTGACGGCGCCGATCGACGTGGGAGCGCTGTTGTCCCGGGCGCAGGCGCCAGGCGTTGGCGCCGTCTCGTTGTTTCTTGGCACCGTGCGCGACCTGAACGACGGCCGGCCGGTGAGCGGCATGGAGTATGAGTCGTACGAACCGATGGCCGAATCGGAACTGCGCGCGATCGCGGAAGAGAGCTGCGGGCGCATGGCCGGCTTGCGGCTCGTAGTTGTGCATCGGGTCGGTTCTCTCGCGATCGGCGAGGCGAGCGTTGCGATCGTCGCCGCGCATGCGCACCGTGCGCAGGCCATGGACGCGGCCCGCGAGGTCATCGAGTCGTTGAAGCAGCGCGTGCCGATCTGGAAGCGTGAGCACTATCTCAGCGGTGAGCGCGAGTGGATCGATCCAACCAAGGTGAGAGCGTGAACGAGCCCATCCTCGGCGAGTCGCGCGATCAGTTCGGACGGAAGATCGAATACCTCCGGATTTCGGTCACCGATCGGTGCAACTTCCGCTGCCAGTATTGCATGCCGCTGGAAGGGCTCCCGTGGCTGCCGAAAACGGAGATTCTGCGCTACGAGGAGATCGCCGACGTGGTGCGCCAGCTGGCCCCGATGGGGCTGAGGCGCCTTCGCATCACCGGCGGCGAACCCACGATCCGACCGCAACTTGCTACGCTCGTGCGGATGCTGCGTGACATCCCCGGGATTGAGGATATCGCGCTGTCTACGAACGGCGTGAAGCTGCCGACCATGGCCGCCGAACTGGCTGAGGCCGGGCTCGATCGCGTCAACATCAGCGCCGACTCACTGCGCCCTGATCGAGTGGTGGCGATTGCGCGCCGGGATCTGCACTTCGATTTGATCGCTTCGGCGCGGGCCGCTCAGGCTGCCGGTCTTGGGCCGATCAAAATCAATGTGGTCGTCATGCGTGGCATCAACGACGACGAGATCGCTGATTTCGCCGCGCTCACGCGGGACCATCCCTGGCATGTGCGGTTCATCGAGCTCATGCCCGTGGGTGAACTACGTGAACTGACCTTTGATCATGTCGTCCCGACGGATGAGGTGCTGGCACGCATCCGAGCGGTCGATGCGCTGGAGCCCGACGCGGGTCCAGCTCGCGGGAACGGTCCGGCCGTGTACTATCGGTATCCCGGTGCGGCCGGTACGGTCGGGGTCATCACCCCGATGACCCATACGTACTGTGAGCGGTGCAACCGGGTGCGCCTCACCGCCGACGGGCGATTGCGCACCTGTCTGTTCGGTGACCACGAGGTACTGCTGCGCGATGCGATCCGGAACGGTACCCCGCTCGCGCCGTTGTTTCTCCAAGCACTGGCTGAGAAGCCGAAAGCACACGAGCTGTTGCAGATGCGTGTCGGCGGTCTGCGGGCCCTCAGTCAGGTCGGGGGCTGACCGCTCCTCGGCTCTTTGCTGAATCAGCCGGCCGGCTCGTGTTGCTCGGGTCGGTGCAGCACTCTATGTTCCGCACGCTGTCCTCTTCGTAGCGGCAATGCTCGACTAACCACCTAGGGGTGTTTTAGCTCGCGTGTCGCCTCTCCGCATCATTCAACTTCGCTCGGACACCCGTTCGGAGAACCGGCACAACATGGTCAACAAGATCACGGTCGTTGGCGCGGGCAATGTCGGCGCCACGACGGCGCAGCGCATCGCCGAGAAGTCGCTTGGACGCACGGTGGTGATGGTCGACGTCGTCGACGGCATCCCGCAGGGTAAGGGGCTCGACCAGTGGGAGTCAGCGCCCGTCGAGGGCTTCGACACCCGCGTCATCGGCACGAACGGCTATGAAGAAACGGCCGGGTCGGACATCGTCGTCATCACCGCTGGTATCGCCCGGAAGCCGGGCATGTCGCGTGACGACCTCCTCAACACGAACGCCGGCATCGTGAAGTCGGTGTCGGAGCAGATCAAGGCCACGTCGCCCAACGCGATCGTGATCGTGGTCTCGAATCCCCTCGACGTGATGTGTTACGTCGCGAAGCAGGTGACGGGCTTTCCGCGCGAGCGCGTGATCGGCATGGCCGGCGTGCTCGATACGGCACGGTACCGCTCATTCATCGCTGAAGCGCTCGACGTGTCGGTGCGCGACATTCAGGCGATGGTACTCGGTGGACACGGCGACACGATGGTGCCGCTCATCTCGTACACCACCATCAGTGGCATCCCGGTCACGCAGCTCATGCCGCGTGAGCAGCTCGACGCGATCGTGCAGCGCGCGCGCGATGGCGGCGCCGAAATCGTGAAGTACCTCAAGACGGGCTCCGCGTACTACGCGCCGTCG
>CAITQY010000298.1 GCA_903894655.1 uncultured Gemmatimonadota bacterium | reverse complement strand
TGCACAACGCCGATCAGATCGCGAAGAAAGATCTGCGCGATGGCGACTGGGTGCAGGTGGTACGCGCCGGCGATGTGATTCCGTATGTGCTCGGGCCGGTGCCGGAGCGACGCGATGGCAGCGAACAGGCGTGGACCATGCCCCTGCATTGCCCCCGCTGTGCGTCGAGCACCCATCGCTACGGCGACGACGTCGCGACGTACTGCTCGAATGTCGCCTGTCCGGGCCGTCAGCTCGAAGGGCTGGTGCATTTCTCGAGCAAGGACGCGCTCGACATCGACGGGCTCTCGTACGCCCGCATTCAGCAACTGCTCGAAGCCGGCTTCATCACCGATTTCGCCGATCTGTTCGGCCTCACGGTGGAGCAGCTCGTGTCGCTCGAGCGGTTCGGCACGAAGAGCGCCGAAAATCTGGTGGCGGCGATCGCGGCGGCGACGCAGCAGCCGTTGTCGCGATTGCTGTTCGGCCTTGGCATCCGGCATGTCGGGGCGCAGGCGGCGCAACTGCTGGCGAAGCAGTTCGGCCACATGGATACGATCATCGCCGCCACACCGGAGCAGCTGGGGGCCGTACGCGGCATCGGCGACATCATCGCCACGTCCGTGTCCTCGTACTTCGCCGATCCGACCTCGCGCGCCTTGGTGGAACGATTGCGCGAACGGGGCGTGCGCTTCGATGAGCCGAATGCGGTGCAAGCCGACGGCCCGCTGACCGGCGCCACGGTGGTGCTCACCGGCTCCCTGCCCACGCTGTCACGGACCGATGCGGGCGCGCTGGTGGAAGCGGCCGGCGGGCGCGTGACCAGCAGTGTGTCGAAGAAGACCACGTTCGTGGTGGCCGGTGAGGAGGCCGGCAGCAAGCTCGACAAGGCAGTCGAACTGGGCATCGAGGTGATCGACGAGACCGAGCTGATTCGGCGGACGGGGCGATGACACACTCCCGGCACCATCCATCACGCCGTCACCGCTTGACGTGACCCCTTCATGGCGCGAGCGTCACCGGACCATGAGCCCTTCGCTTCCTTTCCTGACCACCCGCACCGTCACGGTGCCGGTCGAATTCTTCGACGGGCTTCGCCGGTCTGCACAGCAGGCGCCTCCGGCCGTCCTGATCGACGCCGTCCGTGACGCGGGCTACGCCGCGGGGCAGGCGCTGTTCGACCACTTCTCGGCGTGGCTGGCGGATCATGGCGAGCATGGCCCCGACGACCTGCTGGACAGCCGATTCCCGATCCTGCTTCGGGAGTACTTCTTCGAGATCGGCTGGGGGTTGGTCCACCTCTCCTCGCTGAGCGAAGCGGTGATGGTGCTCGACGCGAACAACTGGGGAGAAGCGGCGGCCGCAGCCAGCGGCTGCCCGGTCTCCACAGGGCTCTTCGCGGGATTCTTCGGCCGGTTGGCCGATGCCCCGCTGTCGGTGCTTGAAGTGACCCCTGATTCGGCCGCCGAGGGGCAGTGTCGCTTCCTGCTTGGCTCGGTCGACGTGCTCAATTACGTGTGGGAAGCGATGGAACGCGGCATTCCCTACGAGCGGGCCGCCACCAGCGCCTGACTGGGGGCGGGTCGGGGTTACTCAGCTCTCGAGGTCACTCAGCCCTCAGGGATGAGTCCGGCGTACTTCGGGTTGGGCCGGAGCTCGCCGTCGATCAGGATGTCGCGGTCCCACGGCAGCACGATCATGCTCTGCGTTGCCAGCGCGAAGTAGTCCGGGGCAAAACTGCCCGTCTTGAAGCTGACCGCCGTCCGCACTTCCTTGGCGCCGCCATTACCCACCGCTCCAACGGCCAAGCGCATAGTCTGGCCGGAATCGCAGGTCTCGTCGACGACGAGCACCCGCTTACCGCGTACCTCGAGCGGCGCCGCGCCGAAGACCGCGGGCGTTTCGCGAATCGCCGAGGCGCTGTAGCGACGCGAGACCAGAATGGAGTGGAACGGCAGATCGAGAATGGCCGCCACCGCCGCGCCCGGCACGACCCCCGCCGTCGCGATGCCGATGACGAGTTCCGGGGTCCACTCGCGCGCCACCCGCACGGCGAGCGCACGGGCCAATTCCCCAAAGAGCGGCCAATCCACGATCATGACGCCCTTGGACGGGTCGGGTGCGTACGGCTGTGGTGCAGTCATCGTGGCGCTCCGGTAAGGGATCCCGCAGTCTACACCGAGTGTAGCCCCACGAGGGGCACGCGGCAACGCGGATTCCCCTGACAACGCGCCCGGCAACTTGTTGGCAACTTGTTGGCAACACGCTGTCCCCGTAACTTAGCTTACCGGTTGTCGCTCTCCTTTTTTCTCCTCTGATCCACTGCGCGCGCATGACTTGGTGGCGCCGTCTCGTGGGCGGCTCGTCCGGGCGCGATCCGCGCCACACGGACTTCCTGGCTGAAGCGCTCGATCTCGAGTCGCGCGGCGATTATGCAAACGCTCTGACGTCGTATCGTCTCGCCCTGCGCGAACGCCCCGACGATCTCGGTGTTCTGCAGAACATCGCGATCGCGTTTTCGAAGACCGGGCAGCCCGAAGAGGCCATTCGGACGTATCGTCGTGCCCTGCAACTCGATGCAGAATCGCCAGGGGCCCATTACGGGCTGGCGTTTCTCCTCCTGAAACGGGGCGAGACGGCGCATGCCGCCATGCATCTCGAGTCGTTCCTCCGTGTCAGTACCGCGCAGGACCCGACGTCCGCACGATTCCGTGCCCACGCCGAGCGCACACTAGCGCAGTTGCAGGGTGCCGCGGACGTTTCCGACGGTCAGGATCCATCCCCGCTAACCGGCGAGGACGATGGATCGGCCTACACGGACGAGGGCTGACGTGGGACGCGTACTCTCTATCGTGAGTCAAAAGGGTGGTGTCGGCAAGACGACCACGGCCGTGAACCTAGCGGTCGCGTTTGCGCGCCGCGGGCTCAAGACGCTGCTGATCGACGCCGACCCACAGGGGGCCGTGCGCTACGGCGTGGGGTTGCGCCGTGGGCACCCCACGGTCGGGTTCGATGACTACCTGCGGGGTGAGAAATCGCTGCGCGAAGTGATTCTGCCCACCGCCCTGCCCTGGCTGCGCGTCATCCTCGCGGGCAGCGTCAGCGCGTCGGCCGATCACTCGGACTTTCAGCATCGCGTGGGTGAAAGCACCGTGCTGGCCGATCTTCTCGCCATGGCCCGCGAACGGTGTCACGTGGTCGTCGTCGACACGCCACCGGGGCTTGGTGCCATCACGCGTCGCGTGCTGGCGGCCAGTCAGCACGTGGTCGTGCCGCTGCAGTGCGAGCCGCTCGCGTTGCAGACCACCCCGCAAATTCTGCGGGCGATTCAAGACGTGATCAGCGTTAACGACGAGCTCACGCTCGAAGGGATCCTGCTCACGATGTTCGAGCAGGGGAATCCGGCGTCGGAACGCGTCGTGCACTACGTGCGCGAACACCTCCCGCAGCATCTCGTATTCGACACCCCGATTCCGCGCACGCCGGCCACGGCCGACGCCTTTGCCGCGGGTCAGCCGGTCGTCCTGCGGAATCCGGCTGACGCGGCGAGCCAAGCCTACGTGAACATCGCGACGCGACTGGCCGAGCGCTTCGCGTGACATCGACAGTCCGCGCGCGTCGTCGCGCCAGTGCGCTCATCATGGCGGCCGTCCTCGCCGCTACCGGGGTCGGGACCGCGTGCGCCGAGGTCGGTCTCGGTCCGAATGAAGCCGCCGCCATCGAACTCGATCCCTTTCCGTCGCCATCGGCGGTCGTGGGCGACACGCTGCGCAACATCGATGGCATCGTGGCACCGGTGCGCGCCCGCGTGTTCAACGTGCGCGGTGAGCTGATCGCCGATGCCACACCGCGGTACTTGTACGCCGACGCCAACATCGACTCGGCGCTCGCGATTGATTCCGCCACCGGGGTGGTCGTCGCGAAGACGCTCGTCTCGGGCGACAAACGGATCGCGGCACGCATTGGCGGATCGCTCCAGGTCCTGCGTGGCCTTCGCATCGTGACCCGCCCGGATTCGGTGGATGGCGCGAGCCTCAAGGACATTCTCGGCACCAGCCTGCCCGACACCGGCCGTCGTGGACTCGACGCCAACTCGACCAAGACGCTCTCCGTGACCGTACGGCACATTGAAGCCAGGGCGGTCACCGGGGTGCGGTCGTGGCCCGTCCGCTTTCAGTTGCTCACGCCGGCCAATCCCACCAACGACACGATGGCCGCCGCCTTTTTGGTGGACGATCAGGGGCGCGCCAGCACGATCGATACCACCGACGACAGCGGCGTGGCAGGACGGCGCGTGCGGGTGCGCGCGCTTCAGTTTCCGGCGGGGGCGGCGGTCGAGTCCTTGGTGGTTCGCGTCACCGTGACCCACAAGGGGAAGTCGCTCAAGGGATCGCCGGTGCGGCTCACGGCCCCTGTGCGTCGTGGCTCCGGATCGTCCTGAGGACTCCCGAGGACTCCCGCCAGACGACGTCCGGGAGCAATTTCACTGAAGTCCACTTGGCGTCGCTCCGGTTCGTTGTACCGATGCGCCACTGCCCTGCTTTTCGCTCCAGTCGGAGATGGCGATGACTTCGGTCGCGGCTGATTCCAACCCTTCCCTGAACGTGACGATGAAGGGCCTCCCGGCCTCGTCACACTACGCCTCCGGCGGCCCACGGCCGCCACACGGCACGATCAACGCGCTGTTCTTCGACGCCGTCGAGCGATTCGACCGCAGCGACGCGCTGAGCACGAAAGTGAACGGTGCGTGGGAACCGATGTCTCACCGCATGATCATGGAGCGCGTGCGCCGTACGGCGCTCGGACTCGCCGACATGGGGATCGTGGCACAGGAGCGCGTGGCCATTCTGTCGGAGAACCGCCCGGAGTGGCTGATCGCGGATTTTGCCTGCGTCTGCAGCGCCATTACTGATGTG
This sequence comes from uncultured Gemmatimonadota bacterium, assembly GCA_903894655.1. Classification (GTDB taxonomy): domain Bacteria; phylum Gemmatimonadota; class Gemmatimonadetes; order Gemmatimonadales; family Gemmatimonadaceae; genus Gemmatimonas. The sequence goes on along the minus strand of CAITQY010000298.1, from coordinate 3,236 downwards.
CCCATTTATCCCACACTCCCCGCCGAACAGCTGCCCTATCTGCTGAACGATTCGGGAGCGCGTGCGATTTTCGTGTCCACCGCCGATCAGGCGAAGAAAGTCGCGTCGATCCGCCATGACGTGCCCGGCCTGCAATGGATCATCGGCTTCGCGGCTACCACGGCCGATGGCTGCGACTTCACCCTCGCCGACCTTGAAGCGAAGGGCGCTGCCCTCGACAACACCGAGCGCGCCACAACCTTCAAACGTGATGCGTTGGCGGTGACCCCCGATCAGCTGGTGACGCTGATTTATACATCGGGAACGACGGGCAATCCGAAAGGCGTGATGCTGACGCAGGACAACCTGTACTCGAACGTCATCGCCACGAAGACCTCGCTGCAGGTAAGCACAAGCGACCTCGCGCTGAGCTTCCTTCCGCTCAGCCACATTTTCGAACGCACCGGCGACTACTTCCTGTTCGCGCACGGCGTGCGCATCGCGTACGCCGAATCGATCGATACGGTACCGGCGAACATGAGCGAAGTGAAGCCGACGATGATGATGTCGGTGCCGCGTCTGTACGAGAAGATCTACGCGCGCGTGGTGGAAAACGCCGTTGCCGGCGGCGCCATCAAGCAGCGCATCTTCTTCTGGGCGAAGGCCGTCGGGGAGAAATGGGCCGACGAGAAATTGGCGGGACGCGAGCCCTCCGGCCTGCTTGCGATGCAGTATGCCCTCGCGCAGAAGCTGGTGTTCTCGAAGCTCAAGGCGCGGACAGGTGGCAACTTGCGTTTCTTCGTGTCCGGTGGCGCGCCACTCTCGCCCGACATCGCGAAGTTTTTCTACTCGGCCGGCCTGATCATCCTCGAAGGCTACGGCCTCACGGAAACCTCGCCGGTGGTCTCGACGAACACCTTCGAGCACTATCGCCTGGGCAGCGTCGGCCGTCCGATCCCCGGTGTGGAAGTCATGATCGCGGCCGACGGGGAGATTCTCTCGCGGGGGCCGCACATCATGCGCGGCTATTTCAACCATCCCGAGGCCACGGCGGACGCCATCGACGAGGCGGGATGGTTCCACACGGGTGACATCGGTGAACTGACCGACGGTTTCCTGTACATCACGGATCGCAAGAAAGACATCATCGTGACGGCTGGCGGCAAGAACATTGCACCACAGCCGATCGAGAACATGCTCAGGATGAACAAGTACGTGTCCCAAGCCGTGATGATCGGCGACAAGCGTCGGTTTCCGGCCGTGCTCATCGTACCAGAGTGGGGTCAGCTCGAGCAGTGGGCGGCCTCGCAGAGCATCGCCTGGACCAGCCGCGCCGAGCTGCTGGCGATGCCGACCGTCAACGCGAAGATGGACAAGGAAGTGAAGACACAGCTGGCCGGCTTGGCGAGCTATGAGACACCGAAGAAAATCGCGCTGCTGGAATACGACTTCAGCGTGGAGCGCGGCGAACTCACGCCGACGCTCAAGGTCAAACGCCGCGTGATCGACAAGACGTACAAGCCGCTCATCGACGGCCTCTACGAGGAGTAGGCGCTAGCCGACGGAATCGGGCGCGCGTCGGCGGAGCTCCACGAGCCCGCTGGCGCGCGTGGTCGTTTCGGCGACCCATTCAGTCGCATCGCGCGCAAGCTCGCGCATCCCCGCGGGAACCGGTGCCTCTGCGGGCGCCACCAGGTGTCCGCCAAGTCGCAGCGCCCGGGCAGCACTCTCGAGAAACGGGGACGTAGCGTGGGCTGCATCGACCGCGATCGCGGCCAGCGTTTCCACGCCAAGCGGGAGCCGATCGGCCACCACGATGCGTGAGACGCCTGGGCCGGGGATCACTGAGCCACCGTTGATCAGCAGCTGCGGTGCCGACACGAACGACGCCAGCGCACCACTGGCCGCCGCGTGACGGCCCACCAGTCCCACCGGGAGCTGGCTCTCCGCCACGCCCAACAGCGCCGCCAGCCGCAGCACCATGTCGCTGGTGTACGGCTCGGCCGGCAATGCGGGTGTGTGGCGCTCGAGCGGTGCGAGACCCGCAAAGTGCGCCACGCCATCGTCGATACGGAACTCCGCACCGCACACCGGACAGGCGAGTTCCGCCACGAGCAGTGTCGGACCGCTGGCCTCCAGCACCATGGCGACGAGCCAGCTTTCCTCGTGTGTGCCGGGACAGCGCAGGGCATCGAGCAGGTCGCGTTGCATACCGGAAGCTAGCGAGGGAGGTGCTGCTGTTCCGACGCTGGGACGGTTGCCGCTGCCGGCTTGAGATACCGGTCGTACCATCCGAGCAACCGATTGTGCCAGTCGGCAAACTCGGCGGCGTTCGTCATGGGAATGCCGTGCCCACCGTTCGTGTAGTTCACCCACTCCACCGGCTTGCCGAGCCGACGCAGGGCGAAATACATCTCGCGCGTGTTGATCGCTGGCACATTGTGATCTTCCCCGCCCGTGACCAGCAGCAACGGCGTCTTGATCCGGTCGGCGAACATCACTGCGCTGTGCTGCACGTACTTTTGCGGCTGCTCCCACATCGTGGCACCAATGCGATCCTGCGTCTTCTCGGCGGCGTTGATATTGCGCACGCCGAGACGCGGTGAGTCGGTGTAGAACGACACGAGATCGACTTTGCCCGAAATATTGATCGCCGCTTTGAATCGATTGGTTTGCGTGATCAGCAGGTTGGTGGCATAGCCGCCGTAGCTCGTACCGTGCACGCCCAACTTGCTGCTGTCGGCGATACCCATGTCGATCAGCTTGTTGGCGCTCGCCGTGACACCCTTCAGCCAGGCTTCGCCCGGATAGCCGGTCTCGAAGGTCACCGACGGTTTCATCACCGCGTACCCGCGACTCGCCAGCAGCATCGTCGTGGCATCGAAGCTGTCATCGAAGAAGTCTTCGTACACACTGAACACAGTGGGGAGTGCGCGCCCACCACCGGCCGGCATCGTCAGTACACCGAACTGCGCTCGGCCGTCGGCATCGAGATACTCGACCAGTTTCGTGCTGGGGAGGGCGCGTGAGGCCAATTGGGGATTGGATTCCACCAGACGCTTCGGCGCGAACATCACGGCATCACCAAACCATAGGTCGGACGGGCGGCCGTTCTCACCGATCATGACCGCCAGGCGTGCCCCGTCGGGGCTCAGCTTCGGCGCGCCATACAGGCGGCCGTCGCGCACGAGGGTGTCGATGCGGTTGGTGGCGAGGTTAACGCGAATCAGCGCACGATCCCACGTGCTTCGCGACGA
>CAITQY010000297.1 GCA_903894655.1 uncultured Gemmatimonadota bacterium | reverse complement strand
ATCTGTCGGATCGTTTCCGGGATCCAGGTGCCCGGATCGCGCACCCCGCGCACGATGTCCCGTGCGAAGTAGGCGCGCTTGCCGAGCGCGCGGAGAAGGCCCTCGGCGCGTCGCTCCGCCACGCGCACGACCATGCCCGTTGGGCGCATCAGGTGCGTACCCGCGCCAGCAGCACGAGCGCGAACAGCCCGCATGCCAGGTTGGGGACCCACGCTGCTATGTCGGGGGGCATGAGCCCCTTCCCACCGATCGCCTTAGTCAACTGAATGAGCACGAGAAAGAGAATGGTCGTGGCCAAGCTGACCGCGATTCCGTAGGCGGCGCCACCGCGCTGTGAACTGGTCGCCAGCGGGGCGCCGAATAGTGCAATGATGAGACATGTGACCGGAATTGCCAACTTCAGCATCCGTTCCACGCGCAGCAGATTCACGTCGGCCCCCGAGCGTTCGAGCGCGGTGATGAACTGCGAGAGATCCGCGAAGTTCATTTCACTCGGCTGCCGCTCGGTGGCCTGCAGGTCCTGTGGCTTCTCCGTGAAGTGCCGGTCGACGAGGGAGTCGAAGGCCACGGTACGATCGGTGGAGTCGTTTGGGACCACGTGCACAATCCCGGACTTCAGCACCCACCCGCGAGCGTTGGACCACGTCGCGTTCCTCGCCGCTACCAAGAGCCCAGGCTTCTTCACCGACCCACGCTCCTCGATTTCCACATTCTCCACGAACCGCTCCTTCACGTCGAGCGTGTAAATCCGATAGACGCGCCCGGTTTCACTGGCGAAGGCAAAGTTGTAGCGATTGTTGTCACGGTCCTGGCCTTTGCCGGCCAGCAGCTTGAGACGCTGGGCATTGGCTGGTGGCGCAATTTCGGCGAACACCAGGTCGATGCCCATCGCGATCATGGCCATGAACAGAATTGGCGCGATGAATCGGTAGAAGCTGATGCCGGAGGCCTTGGCGGCGGAAATCTCGGAATAGCGTGTAAACGTGCCGATGGAAAACACCGTGGCGAAGAGCACGGCCGCGGGAAGGACCATGAACAGCGTATCGGGAATCCAATACACGTAGCTCAGGGCGACCGCTTTGAACGCCAGTTTGCGCTCCGTGTACTTCCGGAGGTTGTCCACGAGGTCGATCACGAACACCAGCACCGGGAAGCCCAGCGTGGTGATCGTGAAGATCCGCGTGAACTCGGCCGCCACGTAGCGATCGAGCGGCGTAATGAAGCGACGGCTCACGCGCCCACCGCCGCCGTCGGTTTCGTGCCCGCCGCTTTTGCGGCCTGTTCCCGTTTCATCTGCGCCGCCAACGCCCGGCGCGCGCCGCGATCGGCCCACCAGTCACGGAGCCCACCGCCGCGCGAGGTGTCGGTCGTCGATTCCACCCGCCACAAGAGCACCACACCGGTCAGCGTGAAAATGGCATTCGCGATCCACATCGCGATCGATGGTGGCACCATACCCTTGTCGGCCAGCGCTTCGCCACCCATGAGACAGATGTAATACAATCCGAATACGCCGATGCTGACACCGATCGTCACGCCCACACCACCGCGTGGAAATCGCAGCGCGATCGGCGGGCCGAACAGTACGAACACGAGACAGGCGAACGAGAGGGCGAACTTCTTGTGGATCTCGACCGTCAGGCTGTCGATTCCTTCGCGTGACGCCACCAGCTGGGCATCGGCTGCGTTCATCGCGCCGCGATACATGCTCACACTGTCGATCACCGGAGGAATCGGCGGCGCGATGGTAAACGTGGGCGGTGGCGTCGGGATGACCGCGCCAAGGGTGTCCCTAAGGGTATCCCTAAGGGTGTCTCGGAGCGTATCGCCGGTCGGCGTGACTACCGGCGTGACTACCGGCGTGACTACCGGCGTGACTACCGGCGTGACCACCGGCGCCTGCGCCTTGGCCTTCTTCGGGAGAAAGAGCGACGGCAACGTCGTGCAATAGAAGCGCGCCAACCCTTCCTCGGCGGGCCGGTCGCGCGGCGCCCTCAGCGTCTTCGTCCCCGGGGCGACCAATCGGCTGGCATACATGATGTATTCCTGCCGGACCCGTCGGAACTCCATGGCATCGGTCGCGTACCGCCGGTGCATCTCGCACACGGTCATCTCGCGGTCGCTGCGGAAGTCATCCGAACTGGTGCTCTCGAACCCGCGCGTAATGCCGCGCACCTTCACTGTCTGATCAATGAAGTAACTGCGCTGCAGCCGCTTCGGATCAGCACGGACGAATTCCTGCGAGTAGCCATTGAACAGCTGGAGCAGCAGATCTTGCCCGTTCTTGGTGAGCGAGAAGACGCCGCTGTCGGCGTAGATCGTCTTGCGCTCCGGTCCCTTGGTGAGATCGTAGATCACCACGTCGTACATCTTGTTCGTGTTCGCATCGCTGCGGGCGATTCGCAGGAAGAACTGGTCCGTGACCGCATTCAGCGCCTGGTCCCGCAACGCGAGCGTCGGCTTTGTTTTCGCGATATCGTTCTGCAGAATGCGGAGTTCGTGGTTGGCGCGCGGCAGCACCTGATCGTTGAACGCGACCATCGCGATCGACAACAGGAAGGCACAGGCCAGGACCGGTAGCATCAGGGTGCGGACACGCACGCCACTCGCCTTGAGGGCGGTGATCTCGTGTTCGGCGGCCATACGGCCGAAGGTGTACAGAGTCGCCACCAGCACCGCCATCGGCATCGTCATCGCGACT
>CAITQY010000296.1 GCA_903894655.1 uncultured Gemmatimonadota bacterium | reverse complement strand
GAGGCCTTCGACACGAACAGAAAGTGTGCGTCGGTGCCTTCGCGCTTGAACCAGCGCTGGTAAAAGTCCACCACCGTGGCGGTGGAGAGCGAGTTCAGTTCGGCGGCGATACTCGACATGGCGGCGGCCAGCACGGCGGCTAGGAACACCCCGGCGAAGCCAAGCGGCAGATGGTCGAGCACGAAGCGCGGGATGATGTAGTTCACATCGCGCGAGGCTTCACCCGTCACGCGGCCAGCAGCGGCGAGGGCGTCCTTGCGCACCACGTTCACCGATGAGTCGGCGCTGCGGAAGGCGAGCAGTGCGCTCGTGGTGGCCGCCTCGGCGCCGTTGTCGATATCAGTCGACGCTTCACGCGCGGCGGCGGTGCGCTGGGTGATCGCGGTCGTGTAACGCGCCTCGAGCGCGGCGAAGGTGGCCGGCTCCTTCTGCTGCACCTGCGCGCTGTGCTGCGGATTGAACAGCATCGGCGCCGGCGTGAACGTGTAGAACAGGAACACGAGCACGCCGATCAGCAGGATCAGCGCCTGCAGCGGGATCTTCCAGTAGGCGCTCATCAGCAGCGAGCTGCGCGCTTCGTCCACCGACTTGGCGGCGAGATAGCACTGCACCTGACTCTGGTCGGTGCCGAAGTACGACAGCATGAGGAACGTGCCGCCCAAAATGCCCGACCAGAACGTGTACGTCTCCGACAGGTTGAACGAGAAATCGAACACGCGCAGCCGGCCCGTGGCGCCGGCGATCTCGAGGGCATTATCGAGCGGAACGGGCATGCGCATAATGAGCACGACCACGATCGCGATCAGGGCGCCGACGATCACGACCATCTGCTTCACGTCGGCCCAGGTGACCGCCTGCACGCCACCCAGCACGGTATAGATGACCGTGGGGATGCCGATCAGCGCCACGCACCAGGTGATGTCCCAGCCGAAGATCGCCGAGAGGACGACGCTGGGGGCGGCGATGATCGTGCCGCAGGACATGCCGCGCGAGAGCAGGAACAAAAAGCTCGTGAGCGAGCGCGTCTTGGCGTCGAAGCGTTTCTCGAGGAATTCATAGGCCGTGTAGACCTTGGCCCCGTGCAGGAACGGCACGATGGTGACGCCGAGAATCACCATCGCGATCGGCAGTCCGAAGTAGAACTGCACGAAGCGCAGGCCGTCAGTCGCGCCTTGGCCGGTGGTGCCGATCAGGGTGACGGCCGAGAGTTGTGTGGCCATGACCGAGAGGCCAACCGCCCACCAGGGCAGGCTGCGGTTGGCCAGGAAGTACCCTTCGATGTTGGTCGTGCCGCGCGTCCGGCGGAGCCCGTCGAACACGACGACCACGAGGTACACCGCCACGATGGCCCAATTGATCCAATGCATGGGGCCTACCGCGGCAGCAGGGTGTACCGCGACTGCAGGAGCCAGAGCAGCGCCAGGGTGACGGCCTGAATCAACAGGACCCGCCAGAGTGTCGTGCGAAACGGGGTAGACATGCATCCCAAGTTACTGGCCGCGCGGGGATCACGCTGCCAGGCCGGCGAGCGAATCCCACCGGTCGGTTTGACCGCTGGGACCGACCGTCGCTAGTGTTGTCGTAGCACGACGTCCCGACTTCCAGAGTGTTGGAGTGGCCCGATCCGCGACAACACCGTCGCGCGTGGGTGGCGCCAGCATGCGAGCGGCGAGAGCATGGCTGACCCGACTTCAACTGACCAGGCGAGCAACCACGTGCCCGCCGCGCCCGATCAGGCGCGGGCGGGTGCTTTGCTCGAGGCGCTGCCGGTGGCGGCCGCGCTCTTCCTGCGCTCCGGGATGCTGTACGCCGTCAATACGCTCGGTCGCGAATGGTTCGTGGTGGATGCCCGCGCGCCGCTGACGTCGCAAGCGTGGAGCGTCGTACTGCTGCCGCTGGGGTCTGCTGGTTCCTCGCTGCTCGCGGCCGTCGCGGCGGGGAATGCGCCCGTGTCGCCGCGCGTGCCACTCGGCCGCACGGGGCGCATCGTCGAAGTGCGGGCCGCGCCGTTCGACCGCGAGTTACTGCTGCTCACGGCGACCGATGTGACGGGTCACGACGAACAGCGTACCATGTCGGCGCGCGCTGATCGCGAACTGTCGGCGTTGCTGTCGCTCACCCCGTCCGCGGTCCGGATCACCGACGTGGCAGGGCGCATTGTGCAGGCGAATGCGATCGCCCAGCTCGAGCATCCGTCGCGTGCACCGGCCACGGTGCGCGAGTTATGGGAGCTCGATGCCCCGCATGATATCGCCAACAATCGGCCGCTGTCGTTCCTGGACTCACCGGCCATGCGCGCGCTCGCGGGCCATGTCGTCCAGCGTCAGCTCCTCGAAGTCCGTCGGCTGGGGACACCGTGCGTGATCGAGGCGTTCGCCGCGCCGATCCGCAACGACCAGCATGTTGTCACGGGGGTGGTGCTGCTGGATTGTGACCTGACCGATCGGGAGCGGCTCGCGCGGCAGTTGGACGAGCGGGAGCGACGCGAGGCCGAGTTGCAGGAACAGGTCACGCACGAACGCGAACATCTCGACCGCTTGGTCGAGGAACGGTCGCGGGCACTCATCGCCACGCAGGAAGACCGTCTGCGTGAGCGTCGGCTCACGGCGGTGGGGCAGCTGGCCGCCGGCGTGATGCATGATGTGAACAACGCACTCAACCCGATCATGGCCGCGGCGTATCTGCTGCAGCATCACGCCGAGTCGCCCGATGCGGTGCGCGATTATGCCGATCGCATTCAGAAGGCGGCCGAGATCGCCGCGGCGACGGCGTCACGGGTGGGTCGATTCATCCGCCAGGAACCGGTGCATGCCGGCGGCGACGAAGCGCTCGACCTGTCGGTCCTGGCGGACGAGGTGCTCGACCTGACCGAGCCGATGCGCTTGCGCCGGTCGAGTGAGAGCGGCGAGATCCAGATTGTCCGGCAGTTCGCGTCGAGGGCCAGCACCCGTGGACTGCCCGGCGAAATCCGTGAGGCGCTGCTGAATCTGGTGCAAAACGCCGTCGACGCGATGCCGGACGGGGGGACACTCACGGTGCGCGCGTTCGACGACGGGGCCGACGCCTGTCTCGCGATGCGCGATACCGGTGTGGGGATGAGCGCCGACGTGCGGGAGCGGGCGTTCGAGCCGTTCTTCACGACGAAGGGTGCCCGAGGATCAGGGCTGGGGTTGGCGGAGGTGTACGGCATCGCCCGTCGGCATCGGGGGACGGCGACGATTTCGTCGGTGCCGGGGCGTGGCACCGAAGTCACCCTCCGGCTGCCGCGCGCCGTGGGATCGGAGCCGGAACTCGCGGTGCCGAGCGTCGCGCGTGAGGCCGTGATCCCGAAGTACATCCTGGTGGTCGAGGATCACGATGACGGCCGCGAGTTCTTACGGCGCATCCTGCAGGCCGACGGCCATCGGGTCGACGCCGTGGGCACGTGTGCCGACGCGCGGGAAAAGCTCGCATCCAGTGCGGCAACCCCCTACGATCTCATGTTGACCGATGTCGGACTGCCCGACGGGAGCGGCTGGGACCTGGTGCAGCATGTCCGTCGCCACGCGCCAACCGTCCGGGTCGGGGTGCTGACCGGCTGGGAACCCATTGCTGACACCGGCGAGTCGCGCGGCGCGGAATTTGTCCTCCGGAAGCCGTTGCGTGCCGCCGAATTGCAGGCTCACATTGCGGGAGGCTCTGCTCCCGCTTCTACAACCGAGTAACACTATGTCCGATCTCCCCTCGACCATTCGCGTGCTGGTGGCCGAAGACAACGCCCTCGAGCGGTCTACGCTGGTCGACCTGCTGAGTGCGCTTGGCCATATGGTGGTCGCCGAAGTCGGGAGCGGCACGGAGGCGATCGAGAAGGCGCAGCAGTTCACCCCCGATGCGGTGCTTCTCGACATGCACATGCCGGGCGCCAGCGGTGTGCAGGCGGCCGAAGAGATCGCCGCGGCGCTGCCCGGTACGGCCGTGGTGCTGATCACCGGTGATCTGTCACTCACGCTGAGCACGGCCGACGTGTTGCGTAGCACGGCCGTGGCGCTGCTGTCCAAGCCGGCGCCGCCGACCACGCTCGATGCGACGTTGCGCATGGCCGTCACGCGGGCGCGCGAACTGCTGTCGGCCCGTCGTGAAGCCGCCGAAGCGAAGGAG
>CAITQY010000295.1 GCA_903894655.1 uncultured Gemmatimonadota bacterium | reverse complement strand
GTCCCGATCGCGACCACGATGCCGGGCAGCACGAAGACGTTCTTGAACCAGTAATCCACGCGCGCCATGGCGACGTGGCCTCGCCAATCGGGTCGGACGCGCGGCTCGCTCACGCCGGCACCGCCGGCGGGCGACCGACATCGGGTGTCAGGCACACGCCCGGAAGCACGTCCGATACGTCAAACATCACGTGCGTTGTCCTCCGTGCTGGCACTGGATACCTCCACGACCTGGGGTAGCGCTCGAGTTTCAGCTTCTACGCGTTTCGAATATGTATGCGATGCCGACAGGGCGGCCGGAGGGTGGATTCCACTCACCGCGTCTTGGCGGCCACCGAGAGCTGAACCATGAGCGCGCCGAAGAACGGCTGAAAGCCGTCCAGGTTCTTCATCTTCTGGGGGTCGCCGCCCACCATCCCGTCGACGGTCGCCGCGTCAGGGTGCTGTTCACAGTACTCGAGGAAGGTCTTGAGATCGGCATGTGACACGCCTTCACCGAAGGCGTCGAGAAACGCCGTCGCCAATGCCATGAGGCTGACCGACTCTCGCAACAGCACGCCGGCCTCGAGAAGTACTGTGAGGTGATTCGCCAGGAGGAACAGCTGCTGGACCAACCGGCGCCGCTCCCACGAGTCGCTACCGCTCCGGAGTTCCTCAGGGAGGAAAACGCTATGGTCGAAATCGGTCAGCTCTCCTGCCAAGGTGACGTCCTGCTTGTGCTGATACAGCGCACCATGCACGATCCCATGGGTCATGAGCAGCGCGGCCTGACGACCGAGGATCCCAGCCAACGTCAGACAGAACTCCGGGTATCGCATGGGCGTGCCAAACTCCCAGTGCAGACACTCCATCGCATCAGCGACAATGGCGTGCACGTGCGCAGGCTCGCGCGGATGGAACAGTGCGAGCTCCAGATCTTCGAATCGCCACGGGCAGCGAAAGAGGCGGATGTTCTGTCCGAGAATCGCCGATTGGTAGTGATCGTTGTGATTCGACCGGAGGCAAGAATCCTCCACTCGATCTCCCTCGTCCCGGCGGCGCGTGATGTAGCCGGCAAAGCTCTCGCCGAGCACACTGTCACATCGGTCGTCTTCGGGCCGAGGGGCATGCAGCAGATGGGCGCCCTTCTGGGTCCACTTGTAGAGCGCAATGGGATGACCGGTACGGAGGCGTCCGTGCGTGAGCTGCGCGCAGCGCCGCGTATACTCTGCCTCGGCGATCAGATCTTCGTACGGCGCTCCCCCGTACAGTCTCGTGTAGATCGGGTTCCACGGCTCGCTGGATTGCCACCGTACGGCAGCGGTGAAGACCGGAAACGGTGCTGGTGCGGTGGAGGCGAGGGCAAAGCGAAAGCTCAAGGGACGGGAGCGTCCATTGCCCCATGTGAGGGGCTGAGGGCTGAACCATCCCGTGTGCGCGTGGGCACCCAGCCCAAGGCCCTTCCATTGCATGAAGCGGTATGGGCCGACAGGATCGATCATCCTTTTCAAGGCCCCTTTGACCGACGTTCGCGTGTAGGACGCACGACGCTCATCCTGTGAGCGCATTCCGTCGAGGCCCGACGTCTGCCACAGCACCGGCGCCAGCAGCCCCGAGACGTGACGAGGGATATCCGATGCCACCTGAGCGGTGACGAGCGAGTCGTCGCGCAGCATCCAGATCCGGGCGGTGTGTCTTTCCAGCATGTCCCCCTCTCCAACCGAACGGACGCGCACATCGCACTGAGGGCGCTTGGGCGGCCTACCGAGAATTTTCGGTATACCAGGTGTCGAACTTCGTCTTGATGGAACGACCATACCCGAGCACGATGCTCTCGAGCCCGTACCGGTACACAGTGGCGCGAATACGATCCACGGCGTCCTTGTGCCAGCCGATGAACGCTGTGGCCTTGAGTCGGCACCACGATTCCTGAAACACCAGCGTGCCCGTGACGAAGTGAACGGGGTGGGTCCTGCACACAAATGGCTTCCGTCCGCCACAAAGTCCCCGCTTGTCGCAGATCACGGTCTTGCGACCCGAGAGCACTGGGTGATCGATCAGCTTGAAGTCCGTGTCATTCAGGACGTCGTCAAACAACACCTCTTCTCCGGGGAGCAGATACAGCTCGGCATCCGGGGGGCAGCAGCCGCAACTCTTCAGCATGCCCCCGCCATAGTCCGGCGCGTCGGCAGGCCGATAGCACGCCACGCCGTCGCCGAGCTCCTCATAGAGGACCCGATACCACGCCGGCGAGAATTGCTCCAGTGGCCCCGCGATCTGGCAAGGGCCAAGCCGCCCGTTGTAGGGTGCCGCACCCGTCAGGTCGCAGATGAGGACGGCGTCGGTGTAAGCCTCGCCGGTGCTCCATCCCCCGACGGTACACCGGCGGTAGAAGGTCGCCCCTGGCGACGCCGTCGTAACGCTGCTGCTGTTGTAGAGCTGCACGCCATCGACCCACAGCTCGACATCGCCCGCGCCCGCGCTCGAGGCCTTCGCGCGCACGTCGAGCCAGCGCCACGATCCGGCAGGCGCAGACCCATCGGCAGACTGATAGAGCGTCAGGTACTCTGGCGCTCCACCAATGATGCGAAACGATTCGGCGGCAACCACCCAGACGACGAAGACCACGTCCGTCCCGTTGTCGTCAGCGAGGTAACAGACGGTGGGGTTCGCGCCATCGGGCTCGTGAGCCGAAACGGGCTTGTACGAGAACGACAACCACAGCTCGTTCGCGGCGGCCCATGCGATATCCTGCTCGATGCCGCCGCTCGCGCCCATCTTCACGCCAAGAGCGCCGTCGCGCCCGAACGCGCCCAGCTCGATCGTCGGCGCGACGCCCACGACGCGAAGACGTTCCTCGAGCGTGGTGCTGTCGATCCCGTTGAATCCCACCCACCGGATCAGCGTCATGTTACCGCCCCGCGCTGCCGAGCGTGATCGCGGCACCCGTGCAGATCGTGATCGCGATGCCCCTGCATTTCGTGCGCGCGGCGCCGTCAAGACGGACCGCGATGCCGTCGTCGAGCAGGAACTGAGCGGTCGCGCCTTGGACCGAGCGTGTCATGTGCCTGTCTGGTCAGAGAGTCCCGTCTGCAACCAGGGGGATAGATGCGTTCCCAGTCGCGGCGAGCGCTCCTGACGATACGTGGTGCGACGTGGCCATGGCGATGATCTGAGCGTCGCAGCACTTCGATTTGCGCATGGTATGCTCCGAGGGAAGACCGACCGCAGTCGAACGGACGCGATGTCGTTCGAGGGGGAGCATGCGCAAACATGGCGCGAATGGGAGTCACATTTCAACGGTGGCCAGAGCGTACCATCTCCACGGCCACGTGAACGACCTGCGTCGAGTCGAGGGAACCTCGCGTGGTAGCCAATCATCTCTGTCGGTTCTCCGGGTGCAGGACACCCGTGGGCTGAGGTATACATTCAGGATGTGGAAATGAACGGCGGACGATGGCACCTCCTCGGTATCCGGGGCTCCCCGTATGAGTCCCGGCATTGAAAAGGGATCCCTCACCAAGATCGACATCGCCACCGCCCCGTCAAGTCCGAAGAGACCGTCCCCCTCCGGCAAGCGCAACGCGCGCCGCGAAGCAGCGCCTTCGCACACTGACGCATCCGAGGAAGCCGTGCGGTATTGCACGGCTTCCGCTACGTCGACCGTATCGACGTCCCGGCCGCCCCACCATCCGGAAGGACTTCGCCGGTCGCGGCGGTATCGATCGGCGGGTACAACGGCCCGTGGGCGTTACGGATCACCGCTGCCCGCTGCTCGGCGATCAGGCGATCCTCGAGGGAACGTCGACGCTCGTTGTGGGGGGCGCCACGCCAATGCTCGTATGAGGGGCCCAGGCGATGGCAAGAAGGTCGCGCCATTGGTCGGCGCGTTGGACCGGATGCAATTCACGCGCATGCGCCATGCCATTCTCCGCCATGTCCAGCCGGAGTACTGGTTGGTCTCGAAGCTGTCGCCACGCCTCCAGCGTCGCG
>CAITQY010000294.1 GCA_903894655.1 uncultured Gemmatimonadota bacterium | reverse complement strand
GCCACCGATCGGGCGCTCGATAGCGCGCGCCTCACCGCCGCCGATGTCGATTTGCTGATTCCACATCAGGCCAACGTGCGGATCATCGAGGCCACCGCCAAGCATGCGGGCATCTCGATGGACAAGGTCTTCATCAACGTCGATCGCTTCGGCAACACCTCCGCCGCCTCGATCCCGATCGCCCTCAGCGATGCGGTCGAGCAGGGGCGGGTGAAGGAAGGAACGACCGTGATGTTCGTGGCCTTCGGCGCCGGCTTCACATGGGGATCGCTGGTCGCTCGCTTCTGAGCGCCAGGACCCCCGACCTCGACATCCGGAACGACATGGAATACGTACTGCTGCTGCCTGGGCAGGGGTCGCAGAAGGTGGGCATGGGGAAGGATCTCTTCGAGGCCTTTCCCGCGGCCCGCGAAGTCTTTCACGCGGTCGACGACGCCGTCGGGGCGTCGATCTCGACGCTCGCGTTCGATGGGCCCTCTGACGACCTCACGCGCACCCTGAACGCGCAGCCGGCATTGCTGGCGCACAGTGCCGCCGTCTGGGCCGTCGTGCGCGGTGCGATCGGTTCGTCCGTCCGCGCGGCGGCGGGACACTCGCTTGGGGAGTTCTCGGCGTACCATGTCGCCGGCGCCGTGAACGTGGCGGGAGCCGCGCGCATTGTGCGCCGACGTGGCACGTTGATGTACGAACAGGGCATGGCGCGCCCCGGCGCCATGGCGGCCATTCTGGGCGTTCTCTCGGTGTCGATCGACGTCATTTGCGTGCAAGCCAGCGCCGAGCGCGGTCTCGTGGTGCCGGCCAACTACAACAGCGACGAGCAGGTGGTGATCTCCGGCGAGGTGGCCGGTGTTGAGCGTGCCATGGAACTCGCCAAAGAGGCGGGCGCCAAGCGTTGTCTCCCGTTGCCGGTGAGCGGTGCGTTTCACTCGCCACTCATGGAGCCGGCAGTGGCCGGACTCCGGGACGCCTTGCAGGCGGAAGCGTGGACCGACCCACGGGTGCCGGTCGTGGCCAATGTCAACGCGGCGCCGATCATCTCGGCCGGCGTGGCCTGTGACCTGTTGGTGCAACAGCTCACCGCGCCCGTCCAGTGGACCCGCGTGAGTCGTCTGCTGATTCAGCAGTACCCCGACGCCACCTTCGTCGAGATCGGCAGTGGGGCGGTGCTCACCGGCCTGTTGCGACGATTGGCGCCGTCGGTGAAGACTCTTTCGTGCGGGACCGTCGCCGAGGTCGAGAAGCTGCTCGTCCTCGCCGGCGAATCCGCATAACGTTCGCGACCTCGCACTCCACAACTTTCTCATGAGCGGACTTCGCATCGACCTGACTGGGCGCGTGGCGCTGGTCACCGGCTCGACCCGGGGCATCGGACGCGCGATCGCCGGCACATTGGCTACCGCAGGGGCGCGCGTGGCGGTCACCGGGCGCGATCAAGCCCGCGCTGATGCCGCCGCGCAGGAGATCGCCGAGCAAACCGGGGTCGAGACGCGGGGCTACGCCTGTGACGTCTCCGAGACCGCGCAGGCCATCACGCTCGTGGAGGCGGTCGAGAAGGATTTCGGCCAGCTCGACATTCTGGTCAACAACGCTGGCCTGACGCGGGACAACCTGCTGATCCGTCTAAAGGACGACGACTGGGACGCGGTGATCAACGCGAACTTGCGCGGGGCGTTCGCGACCTGCCGTGCCGCCTCACGGGGCATGATGAAGCGTCGGTACGGCCGGATCATCAATGTGGCCAGCGTCGTCGGCCTGATCGGGAATAAGGGGCAGGCCAATTATGCGGCGAGTAAGGCGGGGTTGATCGGCATGACCAAGTCGATCGCCAAAGAGCTCGCGTCGCGGGACATTCTGGCCACCGTCGTGGCTCCCGGCTTCATCGAGACCGACATGACGGCGGCGATGACGCCGGACGCCCGCAGCACGCTCAGTGCGGGGATTCCGCTCGAGCGCCTCGGCCGCGCCGAGGACATTGCGAGCATGGTGGCTGTGCTCGCGTCAGACCTGACCAGTTATGTGACCGGTCAGGTGTTCGTGGTGGACGGCGGTCTGGTCATGTAGCTTCGGCGGCTGGGGACGGACTTTGCGGTTCTTGCCGTCAAGCCCTCCCAGCAACGCCATTCCATGGCTAAGTTCCGCTCTCTCATCTACTCCAACATTCCAGAGGATCGTTCCTATGTCGGATCACGCGTCGAAGATCAAGGATATCATCGAAAAGGAGCTCGGAGTGGAGCGCGAGAAGCTCACGCCCGAGGCGAGCTTCATCGAAGACCTCGGCGCCGACTCGCTCGACATCGTCGAACTGGTGATGGAATTCGAGAAAGAGTTCAATATCGACATCCCCGATGAAGATGCCGAGAAGCTCCGCACGGTCGGCGATGCGGTGTCTTACCTTGAGGCGAAGGTCGCGGGCTAATGCGACGGCGGGTCGTCGTTACGGGGCTTGGTGCCGTTACGCCTGTCGGCAACGATGTGGCGACGACCTGGCAGTCTCTGCTCTCGGGCGTTTCCGGGGGCGCTGACATTACGAAATTCGATGCGTCCAAGTATTCCGTGCGATTCGCCTGCGAGGTCAAGCAGTTTGACCCGCTCGCGTACATGGAACGCAAGGAAGCGAAACGCGCCGACGTCTATGCTCAGTACGCCGTGGCCGCATCCGTACAAGCGGCGGCCGACGCGGGCATCGTGCCGGGGGCCATCGACCCGGAAACGATGGGCGTCATCATCGGCAGCGGCATCGGTGGTATTCGGAGTTTCGAAGACCAGCACGATGTGTATCGGACGTTGGGCCCGAGCAAAATTTCGCCGTTTTTCATCCCGATGTTCATCGGCGATATCGCCGCGGGCATCGTGTCCATGCGACTGCAGGCGAAGGGGCCGAACTATGCCACCGTCTCCGCCTGCGCGTCCAGCGCGCACGCGATCGGTGATGCGTTTCGCATCATTCAGTATGGCGATGCGGACGTGATGTTTGCGGGTGGATCCGAGGCGGCGGTGACACCGATGGCGATCGGCGGTTTTGCAAACATGGGCGCACTCTCCGCGCGCAATGAGTCGCCGGCCACGGCGTCTCGACCGTTCGACAAGGATCGAGATGGGTTCGTGATGGGTGAAGGGTCGGCTGTGGTCGTGCTCGAGGAACTCGAGCATGCACGTCGCCGCGGCGCCCGCATCTATGGCGAAATCGTGGGGTACCGTGCCACGGGTGATGCCTATCACCTTACGGGGCAGCCGGAGGCGCACGAAGGGCTCCAACGAGCGATGCGCGGGGCGCTGAAGGACGGTGGTCTCGTACCCACGGATGTCGATTACATCAACGCCCATGGCACGTCTACGCCGCTGAACGATCCGAACGAATCCAAGGGCATTCAGGCGGTCTTCGGCGACCACGCGCGCGTGCTGAGCATCAGTTCAACCAAGTCTGCGACCGGCCACATGCTCGGCGCCGCGGGCTCGGTGGAGTTCATCGCCTGTGCCTTGGCGATGCGCGACAACATGGTTCCACCCACGATCAACTACTCGACTCCCGATCCCGAGTGCGTGCTCGACTACACGCCGAACGCGCCGCGGGCGCGTGCGGTGAATGTCGCGATCTCGAACAGCTCCGGTTTCGGTGGTCACAATGTCTCGATCGCACTCCGACGGTGGCACGACTAGGCCCGTCGGGGCGTTCATCGAGGTGAAGATCTGCGCGAATGGTTCGCGCACTTGCCCGAGTACGCCCTGATGCCTGTCTCTATTCCGTTCGATCTCGATCGACTCCGTGATCCCGCGCTGCGCCCCATAGGGGAAAAGCTGCGTGCTGGTGAGCGGCTATCCATCGCCGATGGTGTCACCCTCTTCCAATCGCCGGATCTCCTCGGTGTAGGCGCCATGGCCGACGCGGCCAACCGCGCGCGTCACGGCGATCGCGTCACCTTCGCCTCGAATCAGCACATCAACCCGACCAACGTCTGCGTGTTGCGCAAGACGTGCGTGTTTTGCGGGTATGCGCGATTGCCGAAGGAAGAAGGCGCGTATCGCTACAGCATCGAACAGGTGCTCGCGGAATCTGATCGCGCCGATGGGTCGATCACCCGCGAGTTCCACATCGTCGGCGGCCTCGATATGGAGGCCGGCCTCGAGTACTACCAGACGATGTTCCGCGCGCTCAAAGCGCGGCATCCGCACGTGCATATCAAGGCACTCACGGCCGTCGAGATCGCACATATCGCGCGCATTGAGAAGATGAGCCGCGAAGACGTGTTGATCGCGCTACGCGAAGCCGGTCTCGACACGATGCCCGGCGGTGGTGCCGAAACGTTCAGCGCCGCCGTGCGCGACGTCATCGCCGACAAGAAGCTCGGTGGCACTGACTACATCGACGTGCACCGCACCGCGCACAAGCTCGGCATCCGGTCCAACTGCACCATGCTGTACGGACATGTCGAGACGCTCGAGGATCGCATGCAGCACCTCAACATGCTGCGTGAGCTGCAGGATGAAACCGGCGGCTTCCTCGCGTACATCCCGCTGGCGTATCACCCCGACGACAACGAACTCGGCAAGACGCTCGGACGCGAGGGTACCGCGACGACCGGATTCGATGACCTGCGGAATCTGGCCGTCGGCCGACTCTTTCTCGACAACTTCGAGCACATCAAGTCGCACTGGATCATGGTATCCACCCCGGTGTCGCAGATCTCGCTGCATTTCGGCGTGAACGACATTGAAGGCACGGTGGTCCGCGAGAAGATCTATCACGCCGTCGGCGCGCACACCCCGCAGGGCATGACACTGCCGCAGCTCCTCGGCTTGATCCGCGGATCCGGCAAGGTGCCAGCGGAACGCGATTCGTTCTATCGCGTACTCCGCGAATTTGCCCCTGGTGAGACTGGCGCGATCGATGAGGCGCCCGAGCCCCTCGCTGCCACGGTGAGCTAAACGATATGCTGCGTGTCGGCCGTATCCCGTATATCAACTGCTTTCCCGTCTACGGCGCGATCGATCGTGGTATCGTGCCCCTCGACGGCAGCCTGATTACGGGCATTCCGACAGCGCTCAACCGGCTGATGGCCGATGGCGAACTCGATGTCAGCGTGGTGTCCGCCGTTGAATACGCGCGCGATGCGAAGCGGTACCTGTTGCTCCCCGAGCTTGGGATCACGAGCGACGGGCCGGTGCGCAGCGTGATGCTGTTCAGCAAACGTCCACCGTCGGAGCTCGGTGGACGCAAGGTGATCGTCAGCCGCAGCTCGATGACGTCGGTGGCGCTACTCGAACTGTTGTTCGAGAACGTGTGGCGTTGTCGTCCCGATTTCGTGCTTGGCGACGCCGAGCTGGCAGATGTCGCACGCTTCGAAGACGAACCGCACGAGGCGCGCCTGGTTATCGGCGACGCCGCGCTCAAACTGTTCGATCAGGCAAACCGTGGTGGATCGTGGGCGATTCGTTACCCGTTCAGAGAAGACCTGGGCGGCGCGTGGAAAGCTTGGACAGGACTGCCATTCGTCTTCGCGGTCTGGGTCGCGCAGCGCCGGGCGCCGGTGCATGAGGCGCTGTCGGCACACGCGTCGCTGATCGCCTCGCGCGATTGGGGGCTGGCTCATCTCGAGCAGCTGTCCGCGCAGGCGGCGCTGGCCACCGGCGTCTCCCGCGAGGCCTGTGCCGAGTACTTCTCCGGCTTGGATTACCGTTTGTCGTACCCGCATCTCGCGGGCCTCACCGAATTTTTCCGTCGACTCGTCCTGGCCGGACGCGTGCCTGATGGCACGCTCGCCTTCCTGCCGGCCGCGTGATCGACTTCCTGTGTGCTGCCGGTCGCAAGAGAATCATCGATGCGTGACCTTCTCGATTTCTATACCAATGCTCCGCTGCTCGAACTCGGCATGGAAGCCGATCGCGTGCGTCAGGCGAAGCATCCTCACGGCGTGGTCACCTATATCGTAGACCGCAACATCAACTACACGAATGTCTGTGTAGCGGATTGTGGATTCTGCGCCTTTTACCGACGTCCGAAGCACGGGGAAGGGTATACCCTGTCGTTCGAACAGATTGGCGACAAGATCGAGGAAACGAAGGCGCTGGGTGGCGTTCAGATCCTCATTCAGGGCGGGCACAATCCGTATATCCCGTTCGAGTGGTATCTGGATCTGATGCGCTACATCAAGCAGCATCATCCCATTCACATTCACGGCTTCTCGCCGAGCGAAGTCGACTTCTTCGCCACGCGTTTCCGCATGGACGCGCGCGACGTGATCCGAGAGCTCAAAGCCGCGGGACTGGATTCGATTCCCGGCGGCGGCGGCGAAATCCTCGTGCAGCGCGTCCGTGACATCGTGGCACCGAAGAAGGCGGGCGCCGATCGTTGGCTCGAGATCATGGAGCTCGCGCACAACGAAGGCATGAAGACGTCGGTGACGATGATGTATGGCATCGGGGAGACGCTCGCCGAGCGCATCGAGCATTTGCAGCGCGTGCGGGACTTGCAGGCGCGCACCGGCGGATTCACCGCGTTCATCACGTGGCCGTTGCAGCCGGAGAACACGCCGTCGATGTCGCATATGGCCAAGACCGACGCGGTCACGTATCTGCGCACGGTGGCCATGTCGCGCATCGTGCTCGATAATGTGCCGAATCTGCAGTCGAGCTGGGTGACGATGGGCATGAAGGTCGGGCAGATGGCACTCAACTACGGGTGCAACGATTTCGGATCGTTGATGATCGAAGAAAACGTCGTGTCGGCCGCCAACACCACACATCGCACCACCGTCGATGAGCTCGACCGACTGATCCGCGATGCCGGATTCACACCGGCGCGTCGACGTCAGGATTACTCGCTCATCAGCGGTGGCCCCCAGGCGCACGCCACGGTGGCGGCGTGAGTACGACGCTGCCGCTGCGCGTCGGCATCGGCTATGACTCGCATCGGTTCGGCAAGGGCGGTCCGATGCGATTGGGCGGTATCGATATCCCGGCCGACATGCATTGCGACGGTCACTCCGATGGTGACGCCATCTGTCATGCCGTCACGGACGCGCTGCTCGGCGCGGCAGCGCTGGGTGACATCGGGGAGATGTTCCCCGACACCGATGCCGCCAACAAGGGGAAGGATTCAACGCTGATGTTGTCCGCGGCCGTCGCGCGGCTTCACCACGCCGGCTGGCGCGTGGGGAATGTTGACATCACCGTCGTGACGCAACGCCCAAAGATCGGTCCGCATCGCGCCGCGATCCGCGCGCGGCTCGCGGAGCTGCTGGAGGTGACGGACATCGACGTGTTCGTGAAGGGGAAGACGAACGAGTCGATGGGTTGGATTGGCCGGGAGGAAGGGCTAGCGGTCATGGTCACCGCGACCGTCCTTCCGCGCCGCTGATCCGCGGCACCTCGGCCGCGTTTTCTGCGGCATCGCCCGTGTCGTGGATAGGTGCATGACCGGCATTCTGGCGTGGCTCTCGTCGCTGCCGGAGCCGCTACTGTACGGCGCGCTCGTGCTCGCGGCCTTCGCCGAGAACATCTTTCCACCGTTGCCGGCGGACACCGTCATTGCCCTCGGCGCCTTCGTTGCCGCGCGTGGAAGCGGTACGGCGCTCGGCGTCTGGACGGCAACCATGCTGGGCAACGTCGGCGGGGCGATGGTCATGTATGGACTCGGGCATCGATACGGCCTGCCATGGCTGCGGCAACGGCTCCCGGCGCTCTTCCCAACCGGTGCGACCGAACGCGTGACCGCGCGTTTCAAGACGCAAGGTCTGTTCGCCATAATCGTGAGCCGCTTTCTGCCTGGCGTGCGAGCCGTGGTGCCACCCCTCGCTGGCGCCATGGACCTCGGCGCGTTTCGTGCTTTGATCGCGATGGCGTTGGCCTCCGGGGCGTGGTACGGTCTCGTATGCGTCTTGGCCTTTCGAGCCGGCGCAAACGCAGACGCGCTGCTGGTCCGGATAGCCGGACAGCAAAGAGCCCTCGGTCTGGGCGCCGCGGCCGTTGTTGTCGTCGCCGTGAGCGTCATGTGGTGGCGGGTGCGGACGCGTCGTCGGTGACCGCGGCGCTCCCGTCCCCCACTCCGGAAGAGCAGGCCCTGCGTCGCGGATTCCACCTCCTCGCCTTCGAAGACGCGCTGGCGCTCGAGGACGGAGCATCGCCACGCACGATTGAGGCCTACCGTCGCGATGTTACGCGCTGCGCCGCGTTCATGCGGGGGCAGGGGATCACCATCGCCGCCGACATCACGCCGGGGGCGCTGCGTGAATTCGTGTATCACCTGAAGGATCTCGGGCTCGCCGGGACCTCGATCCGCCGAAACATCTCGGCGTTGCGTACCTGGTTCCGCATCATGCTGGCCGAAGGGCTGGTCACCCACGACCCCACCGAGCGACTCGACACGCCAGCGCGGTTTCGCACGTTACCGGAGGTGCTCAGCGTTGAGGACGTGCTGAAGCTGCTCGCTGCGCCCGGTCTCGATGAGCGTCTCGCGTTTCGTGACCGCGCCATGCTCGAGGTGGCCTACGGCGCCGGTTTGCGCGTCTCCGAGTGGATTGGACTCGCGCTCAAGGACGTGCTCCTTGAAGAGGGCTTGGTGCGGGTGCTCGGAAAGGGCAGCAAAGAACGACTCGTTCCCATCGGCCGGTCGGCGATCGGCGCGGTCGCGGTGTACATGCGCGAACTCCGCCCCCTGCTTGAGCGCGGGGAAGGACGAGGCATCCTGTTTCTCAATGGGCAGGGGAAGCCGCTCACGCGGATGGGCGCCTGGAAGATTCTGCGCAAATACGTCACGATGGCCGGTATCGAGAAGCCCGTCTCGCCGCATACGCTTCGACACTCATTTGCGACGCATCTGCTGGAAGGAGGCGCCGACCTCCGCGCGGTGCAGGAGATGCTCGGCCACGCCGATATCGCCACGACCCAGATCTACACGCACGTGGATCGCGAGTATCTTCGAAGTGTACACCGCCAGTTCCACCCGCGTCCCTGACCTCGACGTCCATGCTGCTCGTCATCGACAACTACGATTCGTTCACGTACAACCTCGTCCAGTACTTCGGTGAGCTGGGTGAAACGATCGAGGTGCATCGGAACGACGCCCTCACCGTTCAGCAAGTCGGCGACATGGCACCCGATGCTATCGTCGTGTCACCCGGGCCGTGCTCGCCGCGCGAGGCTGGCATCTCCGTGGGCGTGATCCGCCGTTATGGCGGGGAGATTCCGTTGCTCGGTGTGTGCCTGGGACATCAGGCCATCGGCGAGGCGTACGGCGGTGTGGTCACGCGGGCGAGCCGAGTCATGCACGGCAAGATGTCGCAGCTCGTGCACGACGGAACCGGTCTGTTCGCCGGGATCCCGTCACCCTTCGGCGTGATGCGGTACCATTCACTCATCGTCGAGCGGGCCACCTTGCCTGCCGAGTTGCAGGTGACGGCCGTAGCAGTCGATGACACGACGGAAATCCATGCCCTGCAGCATCGGACGCATCCGGTGTGGGGCGTCCAGTTTCATCCCGAGTCGATCCTCACCGAGCATGGCCGCGAGCTGCTGGTGAACTTCCTGGCGATGTCGCGCGCCTTCCGCGCGGCATCGGTCTAGATCGCGTCGCCGGCGTCGGTCCCGCTCGGCGGGTTCTCGTGCGGTTCCCTCGGCGTGATCACCAGCGACAACAACACGCTGCCCAGCAGCAACGCGCCTACCACGCCCAGCGACATACCAATACCGAGCGGCCAGATCTCCGACACGACCATCTTCATGCCGACGAACGCCAGCACCAGCGCCAATCCATACTTCAGCAGATGAAACTTGCCGATCACTCCGGCGAGAACGAAGTACATCGAGCGTAAGCCGAGAATGGCGAACACATTCGACGTGTACACGAGGAACGGATTCCGCGTGACGCCAAAGATGGCCGGAATCGAATCGACCGCGAAAACGACGTCAGTGGTTTCCACGAGCGCGAGTACCACGAACAACGGCGTGGCCACGAGCTTCGCGGCTTTGCCGTCGATGACCTCACGCACGAAGAAGCGCTCGCCGTGGAACTTCGCCGTGATCGGTAGAAAGCGTCGGACCAGACGGATGACCGGATTGGACTCCGGCTCGATCTCGCTGTCGCCGCCAAAAGCCATCTTGGCCCCCGTGAACACCAGGAACGCGCCGAACAGATAGATGATCCAGTGGAACTGGGCGATCAGTACTGCGCCCGCCCCGATCATGGCCCCGCGCATGAAGAGTGCACCGATGATGCCCCAGAATAGCACGCGGTGCTGAAGCTCGGCGGGAATGCGGAAGTAACCGAAGATCAGGATGAACACGAACAGGTTGTCCACCGACAGCGCCTGCTCGACGAGGTAACCCGCGTAAAACTCCAGCATCGATTGACGGCCCATGGAGGAGCCGATCCAGAGCCCGAAACCGATCGCCAGGGAAATCCACACCGCGCTGGAGCCCAACGCCTCGCGAACCGACACGGCGTGCGCATTCCGGTTGAAGACGCCGAGGTCGATGGCCAGCAGGGCGAGCACCGTTGCGTTGAACGCGATCCACCACCAGGTCGTCGGCATGCAGCAAGCGAAAGGGGGAAACGACGGCCTGTTTGCCTTCAGGTGCCGCCCTTCGTATCTTAACTGGCGTGAATTTTGCTGCAACCACGCCCAATCCAACCGGACAATGTCAGTCCTCGCGGTGATCCCGGCGCGCCTCGGCGCGACCCGTCTTCCCCGCAAACCGCTGCGCCTCCTCGCCGGAGAGCCGCTGATCGTCCGAGTGTTCCAGCGCGTCCTCGCGCTGGGAATCGGCGACCACGTCGTCGTCGCGACCGACCATCCCGAGGTCCTCGCCGCCTGCGAAGCCAGAGGCATCCCGGTGGTCCTCACCCGTGACGACCATCCCAGCGGAACCGATCGGGTGGCCGAAGTCGCCGCCCGACCGGAGTTTGCCCACTTCGACGTCATCCTGAATGTGCAGGGCGACGAGCCCTTCGTGTCACGCGAGGCGTTGGCTGGCGCGGTTGCTATCGTCACCGACGGCATGGCGCCGATCGGGACAGCGGCCGTCCCCATTCCGGTCCGTGCACTCTCCACGCCAGACGTCGTAAAAGTCGTGCGTGGCGATGACGGCCGTGCCCTCTATTTTTCACGAGCACCGATTCCGTTCCTGCGCGATCCGGCGGATGCCGGGGCGCAGCTGGCGCTGGCCCTCCAGCATGTCGGTGTGTACGCGTATACGCGCGACGCCCTGCAGCGGTGGGTTGGCTGGGCACCGCATCCGCTGGAACTCGTGGAACGCCTTGAACAGTTGCGCCCGCTGGCGCATGGCCTTGCGATCGGTGTGGCCGTCGTGCCCGCTGCCGAAGGCGGCATCGACACGGAAGACGATCTCGAACGCGCGAACCTGCGCTGGAACACGTTGCTTTCGAACACGCAGTCGTGACGCACCTGACACGACCGCTCCCTTGTCCCACCTGCGCGAGAATCTGCTGATGACCACCAAGACCACGAACGCGAACCAGACGACGACCCCGAAGTACATCTTCGTGACCGGCGGTGTCGTGTCTTCGCTGGGGAAGGGAATCGCTGCCGCGTCGCTTGGACGGTTGCTCGTTGAACGCGGCTTTCGCGTCACGATGATGAAGCTCGATCCGTACCTGAACGTCGATCCGGGAACGATGTCGCCATTCCAGCATGGCGAGGTGTTTGTGACGGACGATGGCGCCGAGACGGACCTCGATCTCGGCCATTACGAGCGCTTCCTCGACCGTCCGCTGTCGCAAGCGAACAACATCACGACGGGTCGGATCTACTCGAACGTGATCACGAAGGAGCGCCGCGGCGAATACCTTGGCTCCACGGTTCAGGTGATTCCGCACATCACCGACGAGATCAAGGGCGCCGTGAAGCGCATCGCGCCGGGCAACGACGTGGTGCTGGTCGAAGTAGGTGGGACGGTTGGCGACATCGAATCATTGCCGTTCCTCGAGGCAATCCGTCAGTTCCGTCGCGAAGTCGGTAAGGAGAATGCGCTGTTCGTGCATCTCACGCTCGTGCCATACATCGCGGCCGCTGGCGAGGTGAAGACCAAGCCCACGCAGCATTCGGTGCGCGAGCTCATGGAGATTGGTATCCAGCCGGACTTCCTGATCTGCCGCAGCGAAAAGCCGTTGCAGGACGATGTGAAGCGGAAGATCGCGCTGTTCTGCAACGTCGATTTCGGCGCCGTGATCGAGAGCCCCGACGTCCCGACGATTTACGAGATCCCGCTGTCGTTTGAGCAGCAGGGATTCGCCGAGCGCGTCATGGAGCGGCTGCGTCTCACGGCACCGACGCCTGATCTTACGAAATGGCGCACGATGGTGCAGCACATCACGACGCCGCACACGCGGGTGAAAATCTGTGTCGTCGGTAAGTACACCGACTACATCGACAGCTACAAGAGTGTGCAGGAGGCACTCATTCATGGCGGCATCGCGAACGATGTCGGTGTGGATCTGGCGTGGACGTCGAGTGATCTGTTCACGTCGCCCGAGCGGGCGCGCGAGATTCTGTCGAACTATCACGGATTGCTCGTGCCCGGTGGGTTCGGCGTCCGCGGCGTGGAGGGGATGGTCCAGGCGATCCGCGCCGCGCGCGAGTTGTCCATTCCCTTCTTCGGCATCTGCCTTGGCATGCAGGCCGCCATTATCGAGTTCGCGCGCAACGTGCTCGGCCTCGACGCCAGTAATTCGAGCGAGTTCGCACCGGAGTGCCGCGATGCGGTGATCTCGCTGATGGATTCGCAGCGTGACGTGACCGACATGGGAGGCACGATGCGCCTCGGCGCCTATCCGTGCCGCCTGCAGCGCGGCTCCAAAGCCGCCGAAGTGTATGGGCAGCCGGAAGTCAGCGAACGGCACCGCCATCGCTATGAAGTGTCCAATCGGTACCGCGACACGTTGATCGAGCACGGGATGCGACTGAGTGGTCTCTCTCCCGACGACTCGCTCGTGGAGATGATCGAACTTCCGTCACATCCGTATTTTATCGGCTGCCAGTTCCATCCGGAGCTGCAGTCGCGTCCATTACGCCCGCATCCGCTCTTTGCGGGCTTCGTGGCGGCGGCGGAGCGCTACCACCACGCGCAGCAGCAGGCCGAGCAGCCGTCGCTGGCGCACGCGAATCAGTGACCGACGCCACCGCACTCATGGCGACTTCGCGCTTTCCCGCGGATCGGCTCTTTCTCATCGCCGGCCCCTGCCAGCTTGAGGACGACACGCTGAATCTGCGCGTCGCCGAAGCGCTGGCGCGACTGGCCGAGCACGTCCCAGGCGGCATCATCTTCAAGGCCAGCTTCGACAAGGCAAATCGCTCGAACGTCGACGGGGTGCGCGGACCGGGGATCGACGCCGGACTGGCCGCACTCGAACGCGTTCGCGCCGCGACCGGACTGCCGATTCTCACCGACGTCCACGAAGCGTCGCAGTGCGCGATCGCCGCTGAGGTGGTGGACGTATTGCAGATTCCAGCGTTTCTGTGCCGTCAGACCGACCTCCTGCTGGCGGCTGGCGCCACAGGGAAAGCGGTGAATGTGAAGAAGGGGCAGTGGATGCATCCCGAAGGCATGCGCGGGGCCGTGCGAAAGGTGGAAGCCGGTGCGACTCTCGCCGCCGTGGAAGCGGGCGCGCTGGCCGTCACCGAACGCGGTACGTTTTTTGGGTATGGTGACCTGGTGGTGGACATGCGTAGCTTTGCCCGCATGCGAGAGTCGTGCGAGGTCCCGGTGATTTTCGACGCAACACATAGCGTGCAACGACCGGGACAAGGCGCGGGTGGCACGAGTGGCGGCGCGCGCGAATTCGTTGCGCCGCTCACGCTGGCCGCGATCGCCGCTGGTGCGCAGGGGCTATTCATCGAAACCCATCCCGATCCGGATCAGGCGCCGAGCGATGGTCCGAACATGATTCGGCTTGATCAGATGGGGGAGCTCATGGCGCGTGTGGTCGACATCTGGGCGCGCGTGCGTTCGTGATGGAGGCTGCTGCGCCGGCCCCCATGGATCTGCTCCCACCGCTCGTTATCGATGCGCCGCGCATCGAACCGACACTCGCCCGGCGTATCCGGGTGGTCGGTCTCGATGTGGACGGAGTGCTGACCGACGGCGGTATCTATCTCGGCTCGGCGAAGACCGATGGAGCCGACGTGCCGTTCGAGTTGAAGCGCTACAACATTCAGGATGGCCTGGGCATCCAGCTGCTCCGCGACTGCGGCCTCAAGGTGGTCATCATCACCGGCCGTGTGTCGGAGAGTGTGGCGCAGCGGGCACGAGAGCTTCGAGTCGACGCCGTGGTGCAGGATCCGGAAGCGCGCAAGCTCAGCGCGCTCACGGCCATCGCCAACGACTTCGCCTGCACTCTCGACGAGGTCGCATTTGTCGGAGACGATCTCCCTGATCTGTCGGTGCTCCGTCACGTCGGACTGCCCGTTGCCGTTGGCAATGCCGTCGCCGAGGTACGGCGTGTGGCGCACCTGCAGTTAGGCGCGTACGGCGGACATGGTGCGGTGCGTGAGTTCGCCGAGGCGCTCTTGCTTGCTCGTGGCGAGTGGATCGACGCCGTGGAACGTTACGTGGCCGGTCGCAGTGTTTTGGCGACTACGGCTCAGGATCCGCGCGAGGATGCGCACGCATGACGACTGAACTGATCATCGAGCGCGGTCGCCGTGTGTTGAATCTCGAAGCGGCCGCCCTCACCGATGTCGCGCGTGCGCTGGGCGATGACTTTGCGCGCGCGGTCCAGTTGCTCGCTGCCTGCCGTGGGCGGGTAATCATCGCCGGTGTGGGAAAATCCGGACTCGTCGGCCGAAAGATGGCCGCGACGTTCACCTCGACCGGATCTCCGGCGATGTTCTTACATCCGGTCGAGGGCGTGCACGGCGACCTTGGCATTGTTGGCGCAGATGACGTCGCCATTCTGATTTCGAAGAGTGGCGAGAGCCAGGAGCTGCTCGGGTTGATCGACGCCCTGTCGCGGTTGGGGGTCCGCCTGATCGCGATGACCGCCGACCGTTCCTCGCGCCTGTCACGACACGCCGAGGTCACGCTGGACCTGGGCGTGCGGGAGGAGGCGTGCCCGCATGACCTGGCGCCAACCACCAGCACCACCGTGACGATGGCCCTTGGGGATGCCTTGGCCGTGGCACTGATGGAAGAGAAGGGCTTTCGCGCCGAGGATTTCGCCCGGTTTCATCCCGGCGGGTCGCTCGGTCGACGGTTGCTCACGCGGGTGAGTGACGTCATGGTGTCCGCTAATCTGCCGGTGCTCGACCACGCCGCGACCATGCGCGAGGCCATTGTCCTGCTTGCCGAGCGACGAGGAATCGCCGTGGTCGTGGAACAAGAACGCGTGTTGGGGGTCGTCACCGCTGGCGACTTGACGCGTTTGCTGGAGCGCCATGCCGACGTCCTGTCCGTTCCGGTGGCGTCGGTGATGACCACCACGCCACGGATGGCGCACGATCACGAACTCGGGAGTGCCGTTGTGCACCGTATGGAAACGCATGGCATCATGGCGATGCCGGTGCTGAATGTGCAGGACCATCTCGTCGGAATCGTGCATTTACACGACCTGATGCGCGCGGGCGCGATATGAACTGGCGCTTCGTTGCGATACCGATGCTCGCGATCCTTACCTTGACCGCGGCGGCCTGTCCGAGCACCAAAGGCAAGACGAAGGTCAAAGCGAAGGCCACCAAAGCGGTGATCCCCGATTCGGCCGATCAAATCATTTTTGGTGGTCGCATCTTCCTCACGGATCAGGGGGTATCCAAGGGGGTGCTGCTGGCGGACACCGTCTTGACCTACGATGAAGGCACCCGGATGGAGTTGCGTCGGGTG
>CAITQY010000293.1 GCA_903894655.1 uncultured Gemmatimonadota bacterium | reverse complement strand
TTCCGTGGTGTCGCTCAGGTTCACCGCTGGGTGAACGTGATCTTCACGCGCGGCGGCAGTCGAGACGCCGGGGGTTCCGGGACCGAGAGGCTCAGGCGTTGTAGATGAAAATAGTACTGCGAAGGAACGGTTGGCAGAGAGGTCTCCGCCGCCCGTTAGGCCCGCGCCAGCCGTGATTGTGCGGCTGGTGGGGACGTAATTCGAAAGAACGATGGGCGTGTTCGTGGCAGCCGTGACGCGGCCCTGCGCGTTGATTGTGAGGACTGGCACGTTTTCGGCAGAGCCGTAGGTGCCCGCCGCAACGCCCGAGGTGGTCAGCATGCTGTCGTCGACGCCCGCTGGCAAGATGTAGAGCGTGCGGTTGGCTGACAGGTCTCCGCCGCCGCCCAGACCGCTGCCTGTGTTGATTTCACGCGTGGACGGCACCGCGCCGACGGCAGCGATGTTCGTGAACTGAACCTTGTACGTAAGCCCGTCGATTACATACGGCAGATAGCCGAGTGTGCTCGCGCCCAGATACTCTGGCAGACCCGTGATGCGGGTCGGGATGAGGTTGCTAGGTACATCACTCATGGCTCAAGATAATCCTCGCCGTTTTCACTAATAAGGAAATAGTTGTCGTCTTGCGTGATAACACCAACGGGATCGGTCCCGATAGGCGTATCTGGTCGCGTGAATGGTAGCACAATGTTGTCCGGCTGGCGAGCGGGAAGGCGATACGGGTCGTATTCGTCTATATCTTCTTTGCAAACCATCAAACCCGGTGCGTTGGGGTCTGAATACAAATCGTCGAGCGAAAACTTCCGGCTGCACCGGCCACAAATGCCGATGCCCAGTGTGGTCTTCCCGCGAGTGCTGAGATATACCGGCACCGATCCTACCTTGTGTACGGCGAGATGTTGGGTGCGATCATCATCGGGCTGTTGTCACGCTCTTCCATTTGCGCAATGTTGAGTGCGATGGCCGCCTTCTGATCGAGGATCGGTATCATGCTGGGGTCGGCCTCGACTATCTCAAGCGCCATCTTTGCCGCCAAACCGGAGACGATAGCCTCAAGCCAACGCTGCGGTACTTCGATTTCCTGCGTCATGGTGCCGACGTCCATGATGTAGCGCTGACGCCACACGACGATCTGGCACACCGTGGCGGCGTTGTTTGGCACCGGCCACATGTGCATGATTGGGTTGTTGACCTGACGATCGAACCAGTATTGCAGCGGGCGGTTGTTTTGAAACGCCTTGTTGGGCAGGGTCGTGTAGTCGTCACGGTTCATACGCGCCAGCGGGATCTCGGTTGGCGTGTTGGCCAAATAGATTTCGCTGAAGCCGAGCGTGCCTGACGTGGCGCGGACACGGAAGTAACTCGCGGCCACGCTGCTCTCCAGATCGTACCACGTCCACTCGCCCGCAGAGGCTGATGGCGTCTCGGACTGGATCTCGTACCAAATCGCGCCGTCGTCGGAGCGCTCGAATACGATAGGCACGGCGGCAGCGGACCAGCGGATGCCTACGTTGGCCACGAATATCTCCGTGGTGAAGCTGACTGTGCGCGCGGTCGACGTGTCGACGTTCGTGCCCTCCACGCGCTGGAGCGTGCGGAAGTTGCTGTTCAGGATGTCGACGGTGCCGTCGGTCATCGTGATGTCGCCCACGCCTTCGTACAGCGGGTAAATCTGCTTCTCGATGCACCACAGCGGCGCGCCTTGGTTGGCCAAGTCGGAGAGGAACAGGTATAGCTGGTCGTTGGCGATGTCGATATGTTCGGCGGTAATCTGTTGCGCAGGCAGCTTACAGCGACGGATCGCGTTGTCTATAACGCGCCGCGTATTGAATACCGTCTGTGAAACTGTGTTAGAAAACGCCATGTGGATGTGCTCGCATTGTTATCGCAGCAGCAAGCCGATGACAGCAAGCACCTCTAGCGTCGGTGGTATAGCGCAAAAACTGCCCGCCAGCAAGGCGGGCAGTTTCTTTGCGTAATATTAGCACTTGCCCTTTGGCATTACAGCGAGGCCGCCTGTATTGCGGCGGATCATCGGCTTGCTGCTGTGGGCTGGTACGCCCTTCCTCTTGGCGGTGTCTACGCC